>JAGWBV010000013.1:54917-96790 GCA_021295715.1 Candidatus Poribacteria bacterium
CGCCCGATTTTGTCGGGTTTCACTCCGTTCTACCTGCAGGAAATACCCAATCAAAAACACCTACAAAAAGTCAAAATAATGTTGACAAACTACTAGTCGTTACCACATTTCAAGCCATTGTGTAACGGGTGTCACGGGCTGCGTTTCGCTACGGATAACCCACTTGAAATCGGGGTCCTGCCAGTAAATTGTGCCCGGATGATCCCCGTCACGGAGATAACGGATGTCAATCGCCCAACGGACGATTTCGCTTGTGGTATGCGGCAGAGATCGGTGGAGCGTCAGATTGTGGAACACTAAGGCATCTCCTAATTCCATTGGGCATGTCACGACACGAGAATTCTCGATAAGCTCATCCATCACCTCGAGAAACTTCCCTTCCCGTTCTTCTGTGTGATGGTTTACCACACCTAACCGATGCGAACCTGCAACCACTTGCAAACAACCGTTGCTCTCATCTACTGGCACCAACGGTATCCATGCAGTCGGAATGAGCGAAGTTTCACTCACAGTGCCGAAATAGCCACTGTCTTGATGCCACGGGACAACAGTCAATTGCTGACCGGGTAGTTTCGGACGGGCATTGAAGACGGGATGTCCGATCACATCCGTGCCTGTGAGTTGACCGATAGCGTCCACGAGACGCGGGGCGTGGTGCAGCTCGAAAACCTCCGGTGTCGCAACTTGGTTACGCCACGAGCGACCGAAGCGACTGGCGTGTTCACCAGCGACTTGCGTAAATCGCGTTTCAAACGGGAGGTCTGATCCTTCATCTTCAATAATCCCGTCCGCTTTCAATTCACGAATTATGCCGTCTACCACGCCAGCAAAACTGTCCCGCACACCATTGATGGCAGATTCTGGGACAACGTCTTTTAGGAGTAAATATCCGTCGTTTTCCCACTGATCCATCTGTTCAGATGATAGCGGGGTCGGCTGTTTTTGATTGATATTCATTTTTTTCACGTTAATTTATCTATTCTAAAGTTCGGGCAATTTTGAGAATTAAAATGACATAGCAGAAAAAAGATCGTAGAAATCATAGCACACCTGACGAAAAAAGTCAAATAAGGGAACTATAGTAGATTAGGTTGAATGTGTGAAATCCAACACGTAACTGACAACTATGGTAAACTTCAGAATTAATTGTACACTCTGCACCGGCGAGATGAGAAACCTCGCCTACCAAGGGAGGGGAGAATGTCTGCTTATTTTCCTGATTTACCATAAAAATTGACATTTCGTCTGGAAAATGCTACGCTACACACCAAAGGAGGACGCAGAATGGCAACTTTAACGCAAACCGAGAACCAAATCAGACCGCTGTATATTGACGGATACACCCACCAACTGAGTTACGCCCCCGGTGAAGAAATCGCTTTCCACATCTCAACGAGTGCGGAGAACTATTCACTTGAGATCGCTCGTATCGGTGCAACACGCGAAGTCGTCTGGCGTCAAGCAGAACTCCCCGGTAAAGCACAGCCAATCCCCGCAGATGCGTCATCGCAGGGATGTGGGTGGTCGCCCATTTTTACGCTCGAAGTGCCTGACACGTGGCAAAGTGGATATTACGAAGGCATCCTCCGTGCGACTGATGGCGGTGGCGCACAGGTCTATAGAAATCATCGCACGGCTGAAAGCACACTCTTCTTTATTGTCCGTCCTGCGAAACCCGGAGCGAATACGCCTATCCTGCTTCAACTCTCTACGAACACTTATAACGCCTACAACAACTGGGCTGGCTTTAGTCTTTACGGGTTTCACGGGGCGAGCAAGATACAGGGGAATCGCGTCTCGTTCGATCGACCCACCCGCGGGATCTTCAGTAACTGGGAAGCGGCTTTTATCGTCTGGGCGGAACAGAACGGGTATACGTTTGATTACGCTGCGAATTCCGATCTGGAATTCCACCCTGAAATGTTGGAGCATTACAGACTTGTGTTGAGTGTCGGACACGATGAATACTGGTCTGCACCGATGCGTGATAACCTTGAGGCATTTATTGCGAATGGCGGGAATGCCGCGTTTTTCAGTGGGAATTCTGTCTGTTGGCAGGTCCGCTCCGAGGATAACGGCAGAGCCCTCGTCTGCTGGAAGCAAACCTACAACCAAGACCCGGTTTATAAGACCGATGACCACAGTAATCTCAGCACGCTCTGGAGTCACTATCTGGTAGGTCGTCCTGAGAACGAGTTGACCGGCGTTGGCTTTCTGCAAGGCGGTTATCACCTGAGTCACGGACAGTTTATGGACGGTCCGGGGGAATACACCGTCCATCGTCCAGAGCATTGGATATTTGAGGGGACAAATCTTTCGCGAGATGATACTTTCGGTGGCGAAAACACGATTGTCGGCTACGAATGCGATGGATGCGAGTGGAGCCTTATAGACGGTTTACCAGTCCCGACCTATCAAGACGGCACGCCTGAAGGTTTCACGATCCTCGCGACGGCTCCTGTCCGTTGGCATCCAGACGATTGTGAGTGGTATGAACGCTGGGAAAGAGGAAGAACCGGTGCTGCGACGATGGGCATCTATACAAAAGGCGGGACTGTCTTTACTGCCGCCACAACTGACTGGTCGCACGGATTGGCGGGTGGCGATGCGATGGTTGAACGCATTACACACAATATCCTTCAACGGCTTGCAGAATAAGCACGCATGTTATTGTTGCGGTTATATCTCTTTGCGCTGAAATGAGACGTGCGCCGCTGCAAATAACACTGTAAAAAAGAGCAATAACAGCATCATGTCCAGAATCGCACCCTTGAAGGCATCCTCTAAACGCACCCGGTCCTGAAATTTAGGAATGCTTTCAAAGGGAACAGGCTTATCGGACATGCCTTCTCTAACAAAGAGGACGTGTAGGCTGTCTGGATCCGATCGGTCAGCTGAGATAAGGAAATCGTTGAATTCATCGGCATAACGCTCGGCATTTTTCAAGAAATTCAGATGTCTTTGGAACCCGGTTCCAGCGAGAGATTCAATTGCGTACTGGGCAATCGCAGTCGGTGAGATTCGATTGAATTCTCTTGCAATCTGAATTTGGTTTATTTGTGCATTTAGGTACGCTTTATTTAACTTTGTCCCTTCTCTCGCCTCCTCACTTAGAAACTCTGCCCAGAGCAATGTTGCTGGTGTCGGTGGATGGACGCGAGTTGGGGCTTCGGCATCTAACCCACGCGCTTTGTAGCGTCCTAAGAGTCCATCATGTATGAAATACGCTGGACTGGGGTCGCCGCGGACCGACGGCCGGTTCAATCCACCCATGATTGTGCCAAGCATTGATGGGACGAGGATAA
This sequence comes from Candidatus Poribacteria bacterium, assembly GCA_021295715.1. Lineage (NCBI taxonomy): Bacteria > Candidatus Poribacteria > Candidatus Poribacteria bacterium. The sequence continues at coordinate 58,223 of JAGWBV010000013.1, forward strand.
CCCAAATCACCCATACAAGCAACAGAATTACGAGGCTTGTTGAGGCGTTGTTAACGAGCGTGGATATGAAGATCCCTAAGGCAATAAAGACAGAGATATATACCAAACCTACAACGAAAATACTGCCGATTCTGCTCCATTCTTGGACACTGAGTTGAAGCACTCCAGAGAGATATAGTAGTAGGACATTAACCAAGACACCACTTGTAAACACGGTACCGAGACTGATAAAACTGCTTAAGAATTTACCGGTGAGTACTGTCCGACGCGCAACAGAATTGGATAACGTCAATCGAAGCGTTCCATGCGCCACTTCACCCGAAATCGCGTCGAATGTAAAAACAAGCGCGAGGAAACTGAGGACATTGGAAATGATGAGGATCCAGTCGATTTTTAAAAACGTTGGGAAAATGTCTGTCGCCTTCATTGGTGGAAACCCACCATATTTCAATCTCCATATACCAGAGACGCTATAAGATTTTCCATCAATAACAGGATTTCTTCCCCATCCTGCGCGCTTCCCTGATGCAAGCCTTGGCAGATTATTTTCGCTACCGTGTGCACAGAAAGAGAGCGGTGAAGGTTTCTTGTGAAGTTCGCCGGGACCATCTACAACGAGTTTATAGAGATTGCCGCTATTCTGTTCCAGTTTTGCCAAGTACACTGAAACCTCACGTCCATACTCTGCTTGTTGAGTTTTAGAATCGTCAATGTGGCCCAAGGCGTTGACAATCATCAGAAAGACAGTGAGGAACATCGCGAATGCGAAGCGGAGACTGCTCATCTGTTCAAATAATTCCCGTTTCACAATATGCCAGAGCATCTTATATCTCCTGCCTGCTGAAAACAGTGAAGGCTATCATAAATAGCAACGGGTTAAGGATGAAAAGCATTAGCAAATCGGGTAAGGCACGGTTGGCATTGCCCAAAGCATTCGGTGGACGATAAGAAAACCTTGGTACATCATCCCAACTGGCATTGCCTTTGTCGCTGGCAAACCACAACCGTGAACTGAACGCCTTTTTTCCGTAAAAATAGTCTAACACCGCTTGACGGTACTGTCTGGCTTGCTTGAAGAAATCCTCCGCCCGGAACAATCCGGTACCTGCCCAAGCCTCTGTTGTGAGTTGATACAGTCCGGTAGGTGAAAACCTCAGAGTATTCCGTGCTACGGCGTATTTTCGGAGGTAAGTCTCGGCAAACGCGTGCTTTCTCACCGACCAGATTTTTTCTCCTGTACGAATACGGAGCGGCACTAAAAACTGGTAATAGGCTTTAGCAGCAGAGATTGCCGGTTCAAACTCTGGTGCAATGTAGGAGCAGTCTCTGGAACGGTTAGTCCGGCCATGCGACCCGGTGGCCGGGACCTTTTCAAGCGGGTCGCGCTGTTGCTCTACCTCCCGATAGAATTGTTCCCAAATTTGGTCAATTTCGCGATTCGTCTGCTCCAGTTTTTCTTCTATATCAACGAAGCGATTTACCATGAAGAGGCTTACATTCGGGTAAATGAACGTAAAGGCTATCCACACGAAGATTGAAAGGATCAGCGATGTCGCTATATGACGTGTCACGCTTGAGATGAGTAAGCCGATCAAGTAGAAAGTTGAGACATAGACAAGGGAAGCCACAAAGATGCCGCCGATTCGGATAAAGTCATCAAACTTGTAATGCGTAACCCCAGATAGGAGTTGGAATACCAGGGCAAATAAGAAACTGAGAAGAAACGGCAGGAGAAGACACACCATCGCTCCCATATATTTTGAGAAAAGAATTAAACCACGACTTACTGAATTTGCGAGCATAAGACGCAAGGTGCCAGCCTCACGCTCGCCTGCTATTGCATCGTAGGCGAAAACGAGTGCGAGTAGACTCAAAAGAATCTGGAAGATGGAGACAATATCCAGTTCTGCAAGAAGGCGTTGAAATGGGTTATCATAATCCGAGTCGCGATGGGATTTCCAGAGGTATGGCACCTCACCACGGAGAATCCGAACGGAACTTGCTGCGCGCTTTTCAAGTCCTTGGTTGAAAATACTCAACGGATTGGGAGGTTTATCCAATTCTGGTCTAAAGTACGAATAAGTTTTGGCACTGAAGTTACTCTGATGGTGTTTTATGACATCCGCGTTATAGCGAGCCAATCGCCGAGCGTAATCGTTTGTTAAGACGATGGTACTCGCCAGTACCAACAAAAGGCATGCGATAACCGCCACACAGAAGCGAAATGTCATAAGATTGGTCAAAATTTCGCGTCGAGTCAGCGTCCAAAGCATTATGAGGTGTAGCCTCCTTTGATACAATTTCCACTTATACATCTGTTTGGATGCACTTTTCAAGCGTTTATCAGCATTATAGCATACTGCTACAACTCGCCTCAATTAGGATTACTTAGCCTTTCATGCTTCAAGTCTGTTTATAGCAGGGAAACCATTTATTGCCACGTCAACACACATTGAGAACGTGCGATGAATCGCACTACTACAAACATGCACACTCGTAGTTGGGAAATATTTTTTCGCGCATTTACCTAAGCAATCTAATAAATTTTTTAATCCGAATGTCGGTAGTCTCAATTGAAATGTGTTGCCAATTCTATGATGACGTGCTATTCTATTTAGTATGGAAACGCAAGCGCGAACCTCCTCAGTGATACAGGACCCCGGTGCAGTCCTCCTAATCTCCTGCTACGAACTCGGACACCGACCGATCGGGCTCTCTCGTCCGCTTCGTGCCCTTGAATCGGCAGGATTCGCTCCAGAGGTAATTGATATTGCTGTCGAACCACTGGATATCGAAAAGGTCGAGCGCGCACGTTTCATCGGTATCTCCGTCCCGATGCATACTGCCTTGCGATTAGGGGTTCATCTCTTGCACCGGATACGAGAAATCAATTCGGATGCCTCTATTTGCATGTACGGACTCTACGCAACGCTTAACGCCGATTATCTGCTTTCACACGGTGTCGATTTTTGCATCGCGGGTACAGATCCAACGCAACTCATCGCGCTGGTGGAATCTCTGGCGAAAGAAGAACAGTCTGAGGAGCCGGCATTCGATTTCCTTGCGGAATTACAACCGCTGGAAACATACGCGCATTTTGAGGACGAAGATGAGATCCGAACTGTCGGTTATACCGAGACGACACACGGGTGTAAGCACCTCTGTACGCATTGCCCGATTCCGCCAGTCTACAACGGCAAGTTTCTCGCTGTGCGACGCGACATTGTACTCGCTGAAATACAGGAACAGGTCGTGGAAGGTGCGACACACATCACCTTTGGCGACCCAGATTTTCTCAACGGTCCAACGCACGGACTCCGCATTCTCCGCGCGATGCACGAGGCTTTTCCAAGCCTCACCTTCGACTTTACAACCAAGATCGAGCACATTCTGAAAAACAGAGAACACTTTTCAGAATTCGCGCACCTTGGATGCCGGTTCGTCATCTCCGCGGTTGAAACGCTAAACGAACAGGTGCTGACGATCTTAGAGAAGCATCACACGCACCCGGATGTAGCGGAAGCGGTTGACATCGTTCACGGAGCAGGCATCGCGTTGCGTCCGACATGGGTGCCGTTCACGCCGTGGACGACCTTAGATGATTACCTCGAAATCTTTGAGTTTATTGATACACATGGTCTTGTGTATCACGTAGATCCGGTGCAGTTCGCCGTTCGATTGTTAATCCCGCCCGGTTCATACCTGCTCAAGCGTTCCGAAACGAAAGAACTTTCACTCACACTTGACGAAGCCGCCTTTAGTTATACGTGGGCACACCCCGATGCTCGAATGGACGAACTTCATAAAACGGTTAATGCCCTCGTTGAAAGCGACGCGCGAGCCGGTGTTGACGCGCTGAAGACCTTTTATCGGATATGGACACTCGCCGCCGATATGCAAGGGCAGTCTCCACCAACACAGAGAAAAGAAGCGCATTTACCCGCGCCACGTCTCACCGAAGCATGGTTCTGCTGAGCAGAACCTACCGATGGGCAGTTTGCCCCAATGCATGTTTAGAAATGGATGTCCCAGTTATCTATTAGCCAAAATGCGTAAGTCCAACCAACGGGCGGACTGGCTATACGGCGAACGACCTTCATACTAAACACCACTCAACCGAACCGCAAGGAAAATTAAAAATATGTCAGAACAAATTCAACAATTGCTTAATTTGGAAACAGTCCCTGTTGCCGTAACATTTCACGATGCCCAACCAGATGGCGTTTCCCGTGTGGAAAAGGTTGAAGCCTCCGGTTGCACCTATTGGCGACGCGCAGCAGAAGGCAAAACTTTCTATACGGAAGCCTCCGACCATTACAACTGTCCGATCGGGTGCTATACACACAACGTTGAGTTACCCCCTAAGCAAATGGAGGAACTCGAAAACACGCTCGGACTGATGGGCGAACTCGGCTACATCGCTATGGAAGAAGTCCCCGGTATCCCAAAACGGGAAACGCCTTTCAAAAGTGCGGTCTATGCCCCGCTATCAGATGCGACTGACACGCCTGATGTCGTCATCATCTCTGGCACGCCAAGACAGATGATGCTTTTGGCGGAAGCCGCAACCGCTGCGGGTATTGGTACAGAAGATAGCATCATGGGACGCCCGACGTGTGCAGCGGTTCCTGCTGTCATACAAGGCGGACGGAGTGTAAGTAGTTTGGGGTGTATCGGCAACCGCGTCTACACTGCTCTCTCTGACGACGACTTCTATTTCGCCTTTCCCGGCAAACACATCGACGCGCTCATTGAAAAGTTGGAAACGATTGTGAACGCGAATCAAGCGTTAGAGGAATATCATCAGCAACGCCAATCAGATTTTTAAACTTACCTTGCGGATTTTTAAACTTACCTTGCGGAGGAACAACGTGGGTTAAGACTATTGAGTGCGTTTCTTAAACCCGCCCTCCACTACGTTACGGGCTACGGTTTCGTTGCTAATTTAATGTGGAGATTTGAACGTTATGCAAAAGGTTGCTGTTATTACGGGTGCAGCGAGCGGTATCGGGAGAGGATTGGCGGAACGGTTCGCGGCAGAGGGTATGAAAGTCGCCCTCGCCGACATTGATGAGGAATCGTTAGCCAAGCTTGAAGCGGACTTAAAGGCTAAAAGTGCGACAGTTTTCACCGTTAGAACGGATGTCTCAAACGCGACAGAGGTCGAAAATCTTGTCACACGAACGCTGGATGCTTTCGGCGCGGTGCATATCCTCTGCAACAACGCGGGTGTCGTCTGCAGCCGTCCCGTCTGGGAGCATACCCTCGCCGACTGGGAGTGGGTGTTAGGCGTTAACCTGTGGGGCGTGATCCACGGCATCCGAGCGTTTGTCCCGCGTATGCTCGCACAAGGGGATGAATGTCATATTGTTAACACTGCTTCTATCTTGGGTTTAGTGGGAGGCAGTGGCGAAGGTATCTACAAGGTGAGCAAACACGGTGTCGTCGTGCTTTCCGAAACCCTCGCTGATGAACTGGCACAGAAAGGGTCTAATATTCAGGTACATGTGCTGTGTCCTGGATGGGTTCGCACGGGGATTCTGGACGCCGCCCGAAACCGTCCAGACGCATTGCGAAATCCAGCAGAGAAGAAGCAATCACAGGAAACCGTTATTGGAGGTTCACGGGACACCCGTGCCGAGATGGAGGCGGGATTGTCACCTTCGGAGGTGGCAGCGCATGTCTATAACGCTATCCAGAACGGCACCTTCTACATCCACACACATCCTGAGCACAAGGCATGGATTCGCGAGCGTATGGAGCGTATTCTCGAATAGGGCACCTTTTCTACACCCCATTTCATCAAGTCAAATCAAGGACGCTTCGTGCAACTTCGCCTCTTGCCAAAGCCTCGAATGCATCGTTGATCCCTTCCAAGGGATAGGTGCGCGTGACGAGTTCGTCGAGTTTAAGCTGTCCTGCTTTATAGAGCGAAACCAACCGCGGGAAATCCACATGCGGGCGCGCAGTTCCATACATCGAACCGATAACCATCTTCTCTGGCATTAGCATCCGTGCATCGAATTCGACAGGTGTGTTCTCCGGGGCATGTCCGACAAACACCGTCACGCCTCTACTCCGGGTACAGAGGATCGCCTGTCGGAACGTTTTACCTATCAACCCGATTGCCTCAAAAGCATAGTGGACACCGCGTCCATCGGTAATTTCCTTAATCCGTTCCACAGGATCTACCTCGGAAGCGTTAACCGTGTGCGTCGCGCCAAACTGCTTACCGAGTTCAAGTTTGTTGTCGAGCACATCAACAGCGATAATCGGTTCACCACCAGAGATCGCGGCACCTTGTATACAATTGAGTCCGACGCCTCCACATCCAAAGACGGCTACTGAACTGCCGGGTGCCACCTCTGCTGTATTGATAGCCGCGCCGACCCCTGTCATCACGCCACACCCGATGAGCGCGGCTTGCGCAAACGGCATCTCCTTATCAATAGGAACAACCGCGTCCTGTGGGACGAGCGTCTCAGTGCCGAATGTTCCTAATCCGGACATCTGGTCAATCTCTCGTCCACTCGATTTTATAGCAGGTTTACCTGACCCGTCGGCGGGAAGCGCGCACAAATTCGGATACCCTTTCTGACACATTTCGCAGTATCCACAGTTCCGTTTCCACGAAAGGATAACATGGTCGCCGACTTGAACTTGTGTCACGTCGCTTCCGATATCTTCCACGACACCAGCACCCTCATGCCCAAGGATAACAGGTAACCTGACGAAGGGCCAATCGCCCTTAACGACGTGCCAATCGGAATGACAAACGCCACTGGCGACCAATCGCACTCGGACCTGATTCGCATTTGGTCGCGGTAAATCGAACTCTTCAATCTTTAAGTGTGTGTCCGTTTCATACAATACTGCGGCTTTCATGGGACTCCTCCGAACTTGGGATGGCGAGATCCAGCATTCTCTGAACCGATTAAGACTTTAGTAGTTGTCATGGTTATTATTATATCACTTTTGGGAAAAGAGACAAGGTAGGATTTTCAGTGCCATTCAGTGATTGGTTAGCAGTTATATGATGTTCTTGGCATCATCAGAATCCTCTTTAACCGATGACTGATCACTGACAACCGATAACTTTTAGATTGACATCTGCCTCTTAAAACACTATAATAAATTGAAATGGACTTCTATGGGAAGCCTGCAAGCTGCCCTTAAAAACACAATAGAGGAGGATTGATGTGTTTTGTTTTAATTTACCCCGCAAACTTATATTAAAGAGCCGAGGCATCGTGCTGGTCGGCATCTGCGTTTTCGTCACGCTTTCGTGTGGGAGCGGGGTAATTCAGAATTTTGAGGGCATCCGGCTCCAATCAGATCCACGTGTTGATAGGATTGATCTACGGATTTATCTGGTGGATAGAAACGGCATACCCCTGATATGGAATCAGAGTATTCTCAGTCCGAATGTCGGCGTGAGCACCGTTTCTGAGGCGGATTTCACCACCAATGTCAAGGTTTACTCTATGCGCAACGGGAAGCAACATAAGAAAGTCTATGACGGACGACTCATCGATCTCCGTTGGTCGCAAGAACTCAATAGATTGGATCGACTCATGACTGCGGAAATCCCGCGCGCCTTCATTGACGAAGATCCGGAACGCGACACGCATTTGGGTGTTATCACCGTTGAACTCCAAACTGAGAAACAGGGTCCCTTCTCGGACACCTTAGAGAGAACCGCCATTTATAAGTATTAAGATGGTTGTCAGATATCGGTTATCAATTATCGGTCACAAGAGGGTTTTGTTAGACCAAAACCTCTCAACTGAAAACTGACCACTGAAGACTGATAACTATAAAACTGACAACGACAAAAAATATGCCTATTCACACACAAGATTACCGACATTGGGAAGGCACACTGAACCCTCGCCCTTATACACGGTGGTGGATCATTGCAAAAGCAGAGTTAAAACTGCTGGCACAACGCAAAATTGTCCGATTAATTGTTGCCGTTCCTCCCTTAATCTACATCTTGGTTCACGCAACCCTTATTTTCATCCTTAATCAGGTGCCGGGAGTGGCGTTTCCGTTTAGCATTGACAACGAGTTTTTTCAGAAATTTCTATTCCGAAACCCCGGTACAGGTCCCCCTTCCTCATTTTTCATCGCGCTGATTGCTATTTTCGGAGGTTCTGGATTAATCGCCACCGATCTGAAGAACAACGCGCTCTCCCTTTATCTCTCCAAACCGATTTCATGGATAGACTACTTGATCGGAAAATTTGCTGTCATCGGTATCTTGCTCGGTTGCCTGACGTTGGTTCCCGGACTCCTGTTGTTTCTTGAACACGTACTGCTGACCGATACACCCTTTTTCAAAGAAAACTACTGGCTCCCGCTTTCGATCATTGCCTACTCGGTCCTTATTACGCTCTCTTCCAGCCTATTGATGTTATTGTTCTCATCGCTCACCTCAAACCCGCGCTATGCCATCATCGGTTTTTGCGCCGTGTGGTTCGGCTCACACGTTATCTACGAAATACTCAAAGCGATTACCCGCACCAGCAAAACAGCGTTAGTCTCTATTTGGGCACAGTACGACATCCTCGGCACAGTCCTATTTGCCAGTTCACACGACTATGCCGTGCATTGGGCGTGGGCACTCCTCGTCCAAATTGCCTTGATAGCCCTCTGCCTCTTCGGACTCCATCGTCGGATTCGCGCAGTCGAAATCGTCAAGTAACTATTGCGTCGCGGATGGGAGATCGTTCCTACTGGTTAGCGTAGCCTTGCGCCATTCGCATCCCACATCTCAGATTCAGAATAGACCTGTGGAGGCATTATTGAGGTCAATGTCGGTGTCCAGTCTGCACGGAATTGTTGTACTAACCGCACGGCGTTCTGGTAGGCAATTCGTTCCTTTGTTTCATCGTCAAGCTGAGCGGATTCAATCTGCGCCTGCACCAGCCGGAAATCGTAATACGGCAGATCACTCCCGAACATAATCCTGTCGTTACCGAGATGATTGACGAGATGTACGAGGTCCCAACTCGCATCCGCCCCCTCCGGTTTCTGTGCCACATCAAACCAAACATTTTCATATTTCCCGCAGTGCGTAATCGCATCAAGATGCCCGGCTTTGTTCATCGAAACATGCCCGATAATAAACGTTATCGACGGAAATCGTTGTGCGTAAGCGGCAATATTCTGGGTGGAGCCTGCCTGATGTAGTAGACACAACCCGTTGTGCATCGCTACGACCTCTAAGAATGTGTACAACTCACCGCCGAGCGAATGTCCAGAGAGTCCAGGATGGCACATAAATCCGACCAAATCGTCTTCCTGCATGGCTCTGTCTAATTCATCAGCACCTGCTTGTTCGTGTCGGACCTCCGCGATCCCAAGCCCCATCGGAAAGCGTTCTGGATAGAGCTTGCATGCGTTGGCAACCGTCTCGTGCTGTGCGCGCGTGTCCAAAACACCACGTGCCTGTGGACTCCCACCGGTCGGACACGGAATCGCACCGATAACATCTGCCGAAGCCATCCGTGCGAGACATCGTCCGACACTCTGCCCCACAGTCGGTGCACGTGATACCGTCATACCAATGTGGCAATGGACATCGAAATAGGGACGCATTTTTTAATTATTCCTTGCGGTTCGGTGAGGCAAGTTTAGTAATTGCGTGCTTTTCCGTAGAGCCGGCCTCCATTTCACTACGGGCTTACGCGTTCTGGCTAATATTCTTTTTATACTAAAGTTTAGAATTAATTAGACACTCTAAAGAGGCGAGGATACAATCCTCGCCAGCGGCGGAGAGCGGTGTTCGCTGCGCAACCGTCTACATATTTTTCGACTTTACTATAGTCTCCGCGGGCATAATTCCGCTATCAGAATTCCGGCACAGGCGTGTAAGTGTTAAAGCCATCGGTCCTATCTTCGCCCTGCAGCAGATAAATATGGTGCTTGCGACGCCACTCTGCACCAGGGTAGCGGACACTCGCAGGCATGTAGCGCATTGTGTAACCGCAGCGCCGTTTCTGCGAGACGTTCGGACTGGAGTTATGGATTGTCCAAGCATCGTGAAAATGGCACTCGCCTACCTCCAGTTCCAAATTAACCACTTTTGATGTATCTAAATCTGCCTCCACAACTTCGCTTCCGAAGAGATTATTTGTGCGATCCACCTCTTCATAGCGTCGATCACGCGTTTTGTGGCTGCCAGCGATAACACGCATACAGCCGTTTTCGACCTTCGATTCATCCACTGCCAGCCACATTGTAATAACGTCCATCGGTTCAAGAGATTTTCCCCAATAGACCCCATCTTGATGCCACGGGACCGCCATGCCATCGTGTTCGCGCTTGCTAATAAAGTGGCTCGACCAGAGCACAATATCCGGTCCGATAAACCGTTCTATAACCTTCAACACCTGTGGATGTGTTAGATATTTAAACAAAAAAGGGTGCTCAAAATGCGGGACATCCATCTGTTCAGGACGCCTACCTTCCGGTAGATTCTCAATCATCTCGTCCACATAGTCTCGGAGTGTATCCAACTCCGATTCCGTGAAGATCCGTCCAAACGTGAGATACCCGTTTTCTTTGTAAAATTCGACCTGCTCATCCGAGACAGCCGTTTCCAATTGCCAGTCCATGTCCTCCTCCTTTCAGTGCTTTTATTATACCCGTGCCTCACAGAAAGATCAAGTTAGAAAAAGTAGGGATTCGGTTTTTAAATTTACCTTCCGGAAGAACAATGTAAATGTAGACTCTGACACACATTGCTTAAATCCGCCTGCGTAGCCCTGGCCATAGTGATAATCTGAACTTGACAATTCGCGGTGCTTGTGATAAATTATCAACTCGGTTGGGAAGTCTGCCCACTTTTAAGAGAAGATAGTCTTAATCCAATTTTTCACAATTGTAGTCCGTAATGAAATGAAGGACGGATAAGTGAAAGGCACGCAACAGCCCAAACATCCTTCATTCCTCCGCAAGGTAAAATTAAAATATGAAAATTGTAGTTGCACCCGATTCATTTAAAGGGAGTGTCAGCGCGCTCGAAGCTGCAAATGCGATGGAGCAGGGACTCCGCCGAGTGTTTCCTGACGCCGCCATTGAGAAAATACCGATGGCGGATGGTGGTGAAGGAACAGTGCAATCGCTCGTTGATGCCACCGGCGGACACCTTCAAACACACCGTGTGCTTGCCCCCCTCGAAAACGAGGTTGAGGCACAATTCGGTATCCTCTCCGACAGGGAGACCGCTGTTATTGAGATGGCATCCGCCTCCGGTCTCACACTCGTCGAACCGCACGAACGGAACCCACTTCGGACCACCACTTATGGGACGGGACAACTGATTCACGCCGCTCTGGAAGCGGGGTGCAGACGCTTAATCATTGGTATCGGTGGGAGTGCGACGAACGATGGCGGTGCCGGAATGGCGGAGGCACTCGGTATCCGATTGCTGGATCCGAACGGCAAACAGATTCAGCGTGGCGGTGGGAACCTTCGACAATTAGCGTCAATAGATGTAACCGGCTTACATCCGGCTATCGCCGAAACCGAAACCGTTGTCGCCTGTGATGTTAACAACCCTTTGACGGGACCAGACGGGGCATCACACGTCTATGGACCACAGAAGGGGGCAACCCCTGAAATGATTGAAACGTTAGATGGGTATCTCGCGCATTTTGACGATATCTTGACGCAGACCCTCGGAAAATCCTTTAATGATATTCCCGGGTCGGGCGCTGCTGGTGGATTAGGCGCAGGCTTGATGGCATTCCTTGATGCCGAATTGCGCCTCGGTGTCGATATTATGATTGATGCTGTTAACCTCAAAGAACGGGTAAAAGGTGCTACCGTCGTTTTCACCGGTGAGGGACAACTGGACTTTCAGACGGCGTTTGGGAAAACGCCTGTCGGCGTTGCGAAAGTCGCGAAAGCGCATGGCATTCCAGTCATAGCGATTGCTGGTGGTATCGCTGAGGGAGCTGAAGCCGTTTACGATGCCGGTATTGATGCAATGTTGGGCATCGCACAAGAGCCAATGTCCCTTGAAAATGCCGTTACAGACGCGCAGCGGTTGATCGCTGACACAGCGGAGCAAGCTGCACGATTGGTGGTTATTGGTCAGCGTGAATTCCATAGGCGGGTTAGGACTCAGGTAAAAGAAAAATAGGAAAGGCGGAAGGACGGAAGGAGGATAGAAGGGAGAAGGAACGGAAGGAGGGTAGAACGGAACGGTAGAAGAACGGAGAATGAACGGAAGGATGGAAGAGCGGAAGAATGGGGAATCCAACCTTCCAGTTTCTTTCCAATCTTCCAGTCTTCCTATCAACATTCGGTTTTACAACGGCAATACTGGGACATCTTTCATGAAATCATTCGTCTCAGTTTGCCACATTTTCATATCCGCAGCGAGCGATCGAATACGGTCATCATGTTCAGGCAGATCGGCAAGGTTTGTCGTCTCCCAAGGATCCTGCTCTAAATCGAAAAGTTGGATGCAATTCGTGCCAGCACCCGTCTCTTCAGAGACATAGTAACGAATCAATTTCCAACGTCCATCACTGATTGTGCGGTGAATATCTCTATACGCCGCGAAGACTGTAGCCCGCACCCGTTCTACATGACCCTTCATCAATGGCACTAAACTGCACCCTTCAGTCGTATCTGGACAGGCAACATCGGTGAGATCGCAGACAGTGGGAAACACATCATATAGATAGGTTAGCGCATCAACCGTTTCTCCTTCAGGGATCCCCGGTCCAGCAAATATGGAAGGCACGTGGATGCTATGGTTATAGAGATTCTGTTTCCCCAACAGCCCGTGTTGCCCGACGGCGAGTCCGTGATCAGCAGTGTAGATGATGATTGTGTTGTCAAGGTGTCCGGTTGCTTCCAATGTGCTTAGCACGCGTCCCATTTCGGCATCCATGTGCGTAATCATCCCGTAATAGTCGGCGATGTGTTGTTGAACGACTTCTGGCGTGCGGGGGAAGGGTGCCAACACTTCGTCCCGAATGCGCATTTCACCGTTGTCGAACGGATGTTCAGGGAGGAAATTTTCGGGGACAGGTATATCCTCTGGTGGATACATCGTCGCGTATTCTCCCGGTGCTGTTCTCGGGTCGTGCGGTGAAGTAAAGGAGAGATAAAGAAAAAATGGATCCGTTTCATCGTAACTTTCTATAAATTGCACAGCGGCATCTGTAAACAGTTCCGTAGAAAACTTTTCTCCTATGTACTTGGCATCATCAGGGTATTTTCCTGTTGGATCGAAATCGAAGACGGGTACTTTATATTGATCGCTCATTCCACCAAAGAAAATCTTGGCACCGGCATCGAAACTGTCGGTAAACGTTTGGCGGTCATTGTGCCATTTGCCAGAAAAAAATGTGTGATACCCTGACTCGCGCATTACCTGTGGCCACACTGCCAAGTCTCGGTTAATCTGGTTTCCACCGCTACGGAAAAGATTCGCACTCGTGAGGACAGCGGCTCGGCTTGGCACACAGACGGCTCCGACAAGCGATCCCATAATGTGAGTTTGTCGGAAATTTGTTCCGCGTGCTATGAGTGAATCCATCGTTGGTGTATGGACGGTTGGGTCGCCCATGCCACGAATGGCGTCCCATCGATGGTCGTCGGCGATCATAAAAAGAACGTTGGGTCGTGACATATTTTTAATTTTCCTTTTTTAAATTTACCTTGCGGGAGAACGACGGGCGTTCAATCCTTGACGGACGTTCCTTAAACCCGCGCTCCACTTCGTTACGCGCTACGGTTTTTGATGCTACAAAGAATGGGAAAAAAACTGTACATATCCTTATTTCAGTCGCGACTTAACCAGAAACCTGCTCGTAATGTAATGGAGAGCAGTCCAGGAGGCCATAATTAAAAAGATGAAAATTGCTAAGATTGAACAATTCTACCCACGTCGCCGGATGCGTCTCGTGAAAATAACAACGGATACCGGTATCGTCGGATGGGGAGAAACCACGCTTGAAGGTAAACCCAAGAGTACTTGGGCGGCTGTCGAAGAACTCTCCGATTATTTTATCGGCAAAGATCCGCTCCGTATTGAACACCACTGGCAACATGTCTACCGCTCTGCCTTTTTCCGAGGCGGAAATATTCTGATGTCCGCTTTGTCCGGTATTGATCAGGCGTTGTGGGACATCGCCGGTAAATATCACGGGTTACCTGCCTATCAACTCTTAGGCGGTGCGGTGCGCGATCGCATCCGCGTTTATGCCCACTGGGGCATCGGAAGTTTGACAGATGAAGGAAAAGCAGCTGCCAAAGAACGCCTTGAATTCTTACAGCAAAAAGGTGGTTACACAGCGTTTAAAAGCGGTCCTGGCGGCAAATGGCGTGGACATGAACCCCCTGCGGTGATTGATGAATTTGTGGAGCGTGCCTACCTCATGCGTGAATGGGTGGGACCCGATGTCGAACTCGCCTTCGACTTTCACGGTAAGATGACCCCCGCCCTTGCAATCGAGATCTGTCACGAACTTAAAGGGATGCGCCCCATGTTCGTCGAGGAACCCATCCCACAAGAGAATGTCGACGCGCTCAAACAGGTGTCCGACCATGTTCCGTTCCCAATTGCGACTGGGGAACGTCTGCTCACACGCTGGGGCTTCCGAGAAGTATTTGAGAAACAGGCGGTCGCTTACTTACAACCCGATACCTCACACGCTGGCGGTATTACTGAACTGAAAAAGATTGCGAACATGGCGGAGGTCTACTACATGCACATCGCCCCGCATTGCGCGATTGGACCCGTCGCTTTTTCCGCTTCTCTTCACGTTGATGCCGTTGTCCCGAACTTCCTTATTCAGGAACAGATCGATGACGGTCTCGGAGCAGGACTGTTGACTGAAGAGTGGCACGTCACAGACGGCCATATTGCGTTGCCGACAAAGCCGGGACTCGGTTTTGAGATTGATGAAAAGGAAGCGGAACGGATACTTGATACCTATCCAGAAGAACTCGGTGGCGAATTTTATTATGATACCGATGGCAGCGTTGCAGATTGGTAGAGATTGGTTATCAGTTGTCAGGAGGCGAGGTTTGCCTACCTCGCCTTCAAACAAGCGTAGCACGCTCGCCATTCAATCTAACGATCTAACCTTTAAACTACGGGTTTCCGGTTTGCAACGTAAGGCGGTTCAAGCATCAACTTCTGGTCCTCGTCTGACATGAGATTGCGAAGCTCATCGTCGTATCTGCCTTGCCCCCACGAGGCATGCCCGGGTGAGTATTTGAAAAGAATGGAGCGTCGTTCGTGTGTGGCAGTCCAAGGGAGGGTGCCGTGCGTCAACGCTTCTGTGAAGATGACGACATCCCCTGCCTTCTGATGCACGGGTGCCATACACGTTTTGTTGTCCTTCACGGGTCGGAACTCCGCCGGACACGGATAGTTGCTCTTATGGCTACCGGGGATACAACAGAAGCCCCCGTGTCCCGGAAGCATATCCGTTAAAGCCCATGACACAACGGTTAACCCGTTGTACATCCGATCGTTTCGGAAGACGTAATACTGCGCTGGGTCATAAGGTGTCCCGCCCCCATGAAGTGTTCCACCCGGATTCCCCTCTATCATTAAGATACCGTAAACATGATCAAGCCGGAATTTAGGACCGACGATCTCTGCTAAAAACGGCAGGATACGGGGATGATTCAGGAGTTTGCGGAACGCATCGTTCTCCCAGTTCAAGAATCCCCCGAATCTCTGTGAATGGACATCATCATCCACCGGACCTGGGTAATCTTGTGCATCGATAAGGGCATTGAGTTCTGCAAGATCGTCTGTTCCTAAAACGCTTTCGATGTTCACATACCCCCAAAGGTCGAACAGATATTTTTCTTCAGGGCTCATTTTTTTAATTTTCCTTGCGGTTCGGTCAGGTGCGTTATTGATGTGCCGAGCGCGAGGTGGGTTCCAGTCGCGTGACAACGATCTGCTCTCTGTCAATGAGTTCACCGACGCGCGATGAAATTTCATTCACCCACCGGTCGTCTTCATAAACCGCTGCGTAAAGCTGTTCTCGTTGTGCTTCACTCTCAAAACGGCGAATCCAGACGTAGAGATCGTCCTCTTCTTCACCGATGAAACTACCAATCACAACCATTCCTTTAGAAATCTGGAACGGAAGGACTGTTTCTTCCATGTATTTCACCCAATTCTCGCGTTGACCAGGTTTCGTTCTATACTGTCGTAGTTCAAAAAAAGCCATAAAAATCTCCTTTTTTAGTGGCTGTCGGCTTTCAGCCATCAGCCGTCAGTATATTAGCTGCCGGCTTTCGGTTTTTCTCCTGACAACTGATTGCCGATTGTTATTTATAATCGGTTGTAACCGTAGCCTTTACCTGTAATTTCAAAGAGTGCTGCTGCCGCTTGGAAGTGAATCTCAGCGTCTTGGTCTTGGAGAATCAATTCAAGCAGCGTCACTGCTTTCGCATTTTTAGCTTCTCCAAGTGCCTTGATAGCATCAAGCCGGAAACCTCTCGTAATTTGCGCCTCATGGAGTGCCGTTAGTTTTTCCACTAACGCTGTTACCGCCTTGTCCGTCGCGATTTTCCCCAACGCCCGCGATGCGTCACGTCGAATCTCGACGTGGTTTTCATCGTTGTTCATCACTTCGATAAGCGCGTCGGTCGTTGTTTCATCAGCCAACTCACCGAGTCCCTGCGTTGCGGCTCGGCGGACATCCTTTTCGACTTCGTTTTCACCTTTCATTATCTGAATGAGTTCCGGTATGAGTTCGCTCATCCCGGCTTGTCCAACGCTCAGTGCTGTGGCTTTCCGAGTGTCCACATCTGGATCAACTAACCGCTGTTTGAGTTGCGAAGTGTCCAAAGTGACATCAGCTGTTTTGCATCTACCTAATGCAACCATTGCAGCATTTCTGACTTGGTGATTTTCCCATTCATCCTCAGCACGGGCTAACATTTTGGGGGCAACGTATGCCGGTAAGTCTAATTTTTTGGCAGCGTTGACGAAGACTTCCCAACTCCAATTCCGTTTCAGATCATCAGCGCCGATGGCTTTTCTGTTTGCGGCATCTTCAAGTGCAACGATATATTCGGTATTGTCAACAAGCCGTTCCGCTATTGCTTCTGCGGCACGCGCGCCTCCAATTTCACCAAGTGCTGTTGCGGCTTTTGTCCGAGAAGAAGCCTTAGCCAACGCGTCGGTACTCGCGTCCAAGGCGATTCGCTTGTCTTCCAAGATAGCGATTAATTTCGGAATCGCTGCTTCACTTTTAAGTTTGCCCAAAGCAACGACAGCATTCTTTGAGATATTTCCGATCCGGACATCTAACGCGCGAATCAGGACGGCTTCAGCTGCCATGTTACCGATATTGCCGAGTGCCGCCACGGCAGCATTACGGACAGCATCCGGCTCTAACGGGTCTTCCACGATCTTGCTAAGTCGTGCAATCGCTTCGGCATCCTTGAGATTTCCCAAAGCAGCAGCGGCTCGCCATCGGATCTCGGCATTTTCATCGGAAAGTGCGGTGAGCAGCGACGCGGCCGCACGTTCATCTTTAAGCGCGCCAAGCGAGACCACCGCCGCCGCACGAACGGACTTCATCTCATCCATATTTTCGAGAACAGCGATCAATGGTTCAACGACGCGGCGTTCTTTGAACCCACCGAGCGATTCTGCGGCACGCCTGCGAACGACATAACTCGGATGTTTCAGTTCTTCGACCATTGCATCTACGGCAACTTTTTTCGCAGACGCTCCGATCACATGAACAAGTGCCCAGCGGACCCACTCATCATCCGCAGATTTCAGAGCCTCAAGGGCGAATTCGGCTGTTGGAATGTTGTTATCTTTGATTAATGCGCCAATTACTTCGTCTTGAACAGATTGGACTTCGTATCCATCATCAAAACTCCCCAATCCCTTCTGGACGATATCAACAAGCCCCTTATCCCCAGCTTGAATCTCTCGGAGTGCTACTGCGGCTTGGAAGCGGGTTGTTTCATACTTATCGTTTTTCAGCACATCTACCAGCGGATCAACAACCTTTTGACCTTTTATTTTCCCGAGTGCGATCGCTGCTTCTTGTCGGACAGCCCCCTGTTTATCCTTTTTCAACGCAGTAACCAGTGGCGGGATGGCATTATCACCTTTGACTTCACCGAGTGCCCATGCTGCGCTTTGTCGCACGGTTGCGCGTCCATCGTCCCGAAGTGCGTTTGCCAGAGACTCTACGACAGTGTCCCCTTTGAGGATACCGAGTGCTCGAGCGACCTCACTCCGAACAAGACTTGGAATGGGTTTGAGTTCACCCCACGTCCGATAGTTTGCGCGTGGATAATCAGGGGTCCATTGAATCTGAAAGGAGTCAACCTGTGTTCGAAGTGTGTCCAGTGTTTTGTATTCCCGTTTCATGTGCCGTTGAAAATCTGAAATTTCGTCATATTGTGTGGAAAGGACCCAGAGTAACACAGGAATCGTTTCAGGGGCTTGGATTCGGCTCAACACCTTGACAGCATTCGCGCGTAGGGTCGGACTGGTCTCGTCACTGAACATCAGAAGTAGCATGGATTGTGTTGCTTCTTGAGGCTTGAGCCGCCAGAGGGCGGTAAGCGCGGCAATGCGTAAGGTCTCACGCATATTTTTGTCCATCGCGATGAGAACCAATTTTTGAACGGCATCCTCTGTGGATACATCGATTTTTCCGAGTGCCTCTGCCGCATTTGTTGCAGTGGTATCGTCATAGGAGAGGGCGTTCGTGAGAGCAAGGACTGCCCTGTTATTCTCACCACGGGCCCGCATATTACCAAGTCCGACCGCTGCGAATGCCTTTACCTCTTTATATGGATCACTATCCAATGCTTCAATGAGCGGAACGACTGCACGCCGGTCCCCGATTTGTCCGAGAGCGTCTGCGACCTTCACGCGGATTTCGTCTGTGCCGTTTTTAAGAGCGTCGATCATCGGTAGCACAGCAACGCCGCGCATTTCGACGAGTGCTGCCAACGCTGCATCTTGCAAATCCTCGTTTCCCAATTCGTTTATAAGCGGCTCTACGCCATCTCCTGATTTGAGCAATCCGAGTGCTTGGATCGCGGCTGATAAGGTTCCGATCCTATATTTTTTCATCCATAAACTATCAATATAAGCACTCGCGATGTACCGGTATTCTGTGGCAAAGCCGATGTCCTCATCGGGAATGAGGCTTCGCGCGCCGGTGTCCAACACCTCAAGTAGTGGGGCAACGGCGGGTTCTCCTATACGATTCAGCGCATCTATGGCGGTATCTTTGACGTAACTGTTGGGATCCGCGAGAAGTCGGACAAGGT
Source organism: Candidatus Poribacteria bacterium (assembly GCA_021295715.1). Classification (NCBI taxonomy): domain Bacteria; phylum Candidatus Poribacteria; species Candidatus Poribacteria bacterium. Next base: position 77,531 of record JAGWBV010000013.1, read on the forward strand.
CAGACACGGTTGTTTCCGCTTGGAGGCTCCCGAGGAGTTTCGCGGCGTGCATTCGGACCTGCGCGCTGTTGTTTCTGAGGGCAAGTTGGAGTCCCGGCACAATGGCTGCACTCTCAGCAGCTGAACCCATTGATTGCTCAAGCGCGACAATCGCTCTATAGGCAACTTCAGGTGCGTTTTTCGCATCCGCAAGAACTTCTTCAAAAATTGGGATGAGTTCCGGGTTTCGCATTGCCCCGAGATAACGAACGGCCTCTTTTTGTATGGCTGTATCCTTATGGTGCATCGCCTGCCGCAAAAGTTCAACAACCGCATCTCCATCTCCGAGTTTTGTCATGAGTTCCGAGACCGCTGCGAGCGCGTTCGGTTGATAGCATTTCTCTGCGGCTAAAAGCCCTATAACGACAGCAGCATCCGAATGTCCTACGAGTTCAGAGAGCAATTCTGGACGTTTTTCGACCGCTTCAGCAAGCGACACAGCGAAGAGTCCAGAGATAGCGTTCTGCGAACGGACAAGTCTCTCTTGTCGATCCAATTCATCAGAATCCGGATCCTCCTGCAACGCGATAGTAAGGATGTCTGCCGCGAGCGTTTCAAGATAAGCGTTCGATTGCGCAATGGCTTGGTGCCAACCTTCTGTCTCAGCGCGCGTTCGGTTTTGCAGGAAAGCCTTGAGATGTCGGGCCTCCTGATTTCCAGCCTCTGTCCTCTGGACCGCCGTTTGTGCAGCAGCATAATCTCCGCGAAGAATAGCGGCTCGCGCTTCAATAATGTCCCTATTCTCTTTCTCACCACACCCTATCACGAGGACAATAGCCACAATGAGTGAGCAATGGATATAGACTTTCAATATCTTACATAAAAGGTGATGCTTCATTTTTTAATTTTTCCTTGCGGTTCGGTCAAGCATGTTGAATGAAGAAAGATTCTCGATGTATACCTGAAGAAACATCCAAGCAAAAACCCTGCGCCGATGTTGCAGGCTTTCTAATTTTTCCTTGCGGTTCGGTCAGGTAGGTTTAGAAAAATAACGTGCCTTCCCGTATACCCGCCTGCGCCGATGTTGCAGGCTACAGGAACTTTTTAATTTCCAGCAATTACGAGTTTCGTCAGGTCCGCGACAGCGTAGATATTCCGTCCGATCTGGTTCAATAATGCCAATCGATTCGCGCGCAGTGTTGGCTCCTCCGCCATAACCAAAACATCGTCAAAAAATGTGTCTATTGCGGGTTGTAAAGCAGCGAGTTGCGTCAGCAGTTTCGCGTAATCGCGTTCCTGAATGCTTTGCTGGAAACCGAGTTCTGCTTCGGTGATACAGGCAAACAACTGCTTCTCAGCATTGTCGTGCAGGAGCGCGGCATCTACAGTTTCTGGCGCGTCCGGCGGTAAAATTCTCAGTACCCGATTGAGTGCATTATACACTTCCTCAAAATTTGGTGTCAAGCGAAATTCGGCAAGCGTGCTGGCGCGTTTGAGAATATCAATGATGTCAACGGCACCAACCGCCAAGACAGCATCGGCGAGATCTGGCGCATATTGATGGGTCTGTAGCAAAATAACGCGTAGGCGTTCTTTGATGAAGTTAAGGACACTCGTTCGTGTATCATCGGCTAATTCAACGGTATAGAGGGAGATCACTTTATCAACAACGATATCTAAAGACAACAGCAGCCCCCGATCTCGGAGGATTCGGATTGTGCCAAGGGCATGGCGTCTTAAGGAGTAAGGGTCTTGCGAACCTGTCGGACGTTCCTCTATACCGAAGTATCCGACAATCGTGTCAAGCTTATCGGCGATTGCAACAAGCGCACCGACTTCGGTTTCAGGTAGCGGCGTATCAGCACCGAGCGGTTGGTAATGCTCAGCAATAGCCGTTGCAATAGGTTCCGCTTCTCCACTGTTATGTGCGTAATATTTTCCGGTAATCCCCTGCAATGACGGGAATTCGATAACCATTTGCGTCGTCAAATCTGCTTTACAGAGCCACGCTGCGCGTTCTGCATGACCGATGGTTGTTTCCGAGATTCGCAATTCTGTACCAATGAACTGAACTAACGCTTTAAGCCGATCGGCTTTATCCAAGAGTGAACCGAGCTTCGCGTGGAAGATAACCGCGCCTAAACGTTCAACCTTATCGGCGAGACTGGTTTTCTGGTCCTCGCTGTAGAAGAACTCTGCATCGTTGAGTCTGGCGTGAAGGACGCGCTCATTCCCGTGCCGAACGCCGTCAATATTGCCGTCCGTCCCGTTGGAAATCGTAATAAACTTCGCGGCGAGGACGGACTCACTTTTCCACATCGGAAAATAGCGTTGATGCTTCTTCATCGCGGTAATCAGCACCTCAGACGGTATTTCCAAATGCGACTCACTAAAATTGCCGACGATCGGTTGCGGATTCTCCACGAGATAGTTCACCGTATCCAACAATTCTTCATCGAGTATTGGAAGGCATCCCTCAACCTCGAAAACGTCCCTCACCTGCTTCTCAATTGTGTTTCTGCGCTCCATCGGACAGACAACAACATCAACAGCTCGCAATTTTTCAATATACGTGTCTAAGTCGGCAGAAGTTAAAGTTATCGGTTCAGGATGCAAGGAACGATGCCCATAAGTTAACCGTCCTGCGTGTGCGGCACCGTAAGTGTAGTCAATAACTGCATCTCCGAGTAACGCCACGAGCCATCGAATCGGACGCGCAAAGCGCGCGAACGCACGCGGTTCTTCGGAGTTGGTCTCCCAACGCATGGTTTTGGGAAAACGGAGTGCTTCGATCCATTCCGTTAACAGTGTTTGTAAGATCTCTTGTGTTGGGACTCCCGTTTCGAGTTTGGAGGCAGCGACATATTCGCCTCGTTCCGTTTCAACAATGCGGAGTGCTGTCAAGTCAACACCCTGTGTTTTTGCGAAACCGATTGCGGCTTTTGTTGGTTCGCCGTTTTCATCGTAGGCGATACGTCTTGGGGGTCCCACGACCTCTGTCTCTTGGCTTTCCTGAAGCGTCTTCACGTCCTTGATACTGAGCGTGATACGGCGCGGTGTGCCGAGCGTTTGAACTTCGCCAAACGGGATTCTGTGGTTCGTAAGGGATTCAGTGGCGATCTCACGTAGTTGTTCAAGGACAGGTGGAACATAACTCGCAGGTATCTCTTCCGTCCCGATTTCAAATAGGAGGTCAGCGGTGTCTTGTTCTTTGTCAGATTCAGTGCGGTTAGAAACCGCACCTACCGCGGTGGAGGTTGTCTCTGTGTTAAAACGTCCTATGAGGGGGTGTTCCATCTCTTCACGCTGTTTGACATACGCGCGCGCTATCCGCTGTGCAAGTCGTCGGACGCGCTCAATGTAACTCACCCGCTCTGTGACACTGATGACCCCACGTGCGTCCAACATGTTGAAGGTATGCGAGCATTTCAAGACATGATCGGTTGCCGGTAGCACTAACCCCGCATCTAAGCACGCGTGGGTCTCTTTCTCATAGGTGCTAAATAACTCAAAAAGCATGTCTACATCCGCACGCTCAAAGTTGTAGATCGAGTACTCCACCTCACTCTGGCGGTGGACATCACCGTAATTAAGATGTTCGTTCCAACGGATGTCAAAAAAATTATCAACATCCTGTAAGTAGAGTGCGATGCGCTCAAGTCCGTAGGTAATCTCAGCACATATTGGATCGAGATCAATGCTCCCCATCTGTTGGAAGTAAGTAAACTGTGTGACCTCTGCGCCGTTCCACCAGACCTCCCAGCCGAGTCCAGAGGCACCGAGCGTCGGTGATTCCCAATCGTCTTCCACAAATCGGATGTCGTTCTTTTGGGGTGAAATGCCAAGACTATAAAGGCTCTCAAGGTAGAGCGGAAGCACATTCTCAGGCGCTGGTTTGAGTATCACCTGATATTGGTAATATGCCCCGAGACGGAAAGGATTTTCTGCGTATCTGCCGTCAGTCGGACGGCGCACAGGCTCTACATACGCCACTCGCCACGGCTCTGGACCGAGACATCGCAAAAATGTTGCGGCGTTAAATGTGCCTGCGCCGACCTCTATATCGCAGGGTTGCTGGATGATGCACCCGTGATCTGCCCAAAATTTCTCTAACGCTAAAATTATTTCTTGAAGAGTCATATCTGTTTTTCTTAGCACGCTCCGTTTGGATTGATTAATTCAAGTAGTTATTGTATCACAATAGATATTTTTAATTCAACGGATTTTCAGCGCGTTAGGACATTTGGTTGTCTGAATCGGGGTTGTCACAGATGACATGGATTACGCGAATTGTTGCGTCGATGAAACTACGGAGAAGTGAGTGTTTTCAGAGTATTCAGAGTAAAATGGGAAAAATTGGGACAGGTAAAACAGCCAAGAACCAACGCTACCCATGCTGCTATGGCGTTTCAGAGCAAAATGCTACTCTGAAAAGAATAGTTGGATTTCAGAGTTGGACGGTAGGAAATGATTACCCGAAGGAGTTCATTGACGTTATGTTTAATCTATAATAACACAATTATATTTTGTAAATTATGAATGTTATAAATATACCGACACTATGGGCTTTTCAATTGGGGTATTATTTTCTACAAAGATGCTGAAGAAACACCCAAGCAAATAAACCCTACGGGACTAAAGAGGAATTTTTTAAGTAATAACGAGGCTTCTGCAAAGGGGATAAGTTATGAAATTGATAGGTTACGAAATTTATACGTACTACACTATTACTCGGAACAGGATTTCCACATCGCTACTTTGAGGTTGGTAATCTCCAATTGGTATTTTAAAGGATCTGGAATCCTGCCTGTGTAGCGTATTGCCGCGCCACCTTTATATTTCGCTGATGCCTTGTTAATAACATCACGCGAGGGGCTGTGAACGGCAACTATCCCTGATATGAGTTCGGTACTCGCACTATGTTCGCAGTCAACAATAAACAGCCATTCATCAGGATATTTTTTCGCCATTTCCTCAAAGGTCATACGTTCGTTAGACATTGATCTCTCCTCTTTTTTAAGGGAACACCCATACCACAGTATTTGTTAAAGTCAATAAGATTATATCCGATTCCGAAGGCTATTTCAAATCATTTTAAAAGCGACCAATCGGGTTCGTCTTCTGGGTCGCCGAGGGGACCGTGGGCGTTACGCACAATACGACGTTGTAGGTCGTACCAATCCGTGTAACTCGTCGCGGGCTGGAGTTTGTCGTTCCGAGCATCCATCAGGTTTGTAAGGGTGTTCTCCATTTCGTCGGCTAACGATCTCGCTTCGGGTGTGTCAATCAGATTGTTCATCTGAAGCGGGTCCGCCGCCACGTCATACAGCATCCGTTTACCATTCAGCCAGCGTGCATAACTATGCGTTTTTGTGCGGATGCCGCGCCACTCGTTACCATCAATGAGGTAATCGTAGGTCGATCCGAAGTTCATCGTCAAAACGGCATCCTGTTCAAAGGCATTAGTTTCAGCACACCAGGAGGCGGATAAGTCGTAGCCTTCAACGGTTCGGGGAGGTTGAATGCCACATAACCCACAAAGCGATGGAAACAGATCAACGGGGGAGGTAAGTGTGTCACAGGTTCGATTTCCCTCGAAAACACCGGGCAGACGCATCATCAGTGGCACCTTGATGGATTCTTCGTAAGGCTCCCGCTTCGCCCAGAAATTAATGCCCTGTCCGCCGCCCTGCGTTCCATGGTCGGATCCGAAGACGAGCAGTGTGTTTTCGACACGTCCCGTTCTTTCAAGATACGCCATCAGTTCGCCGAGCATATCGTCGACCGTTAGCGTCATGGCGAGATAATGCCGATAAATTTCTAACGATTGTTCTTTGAGCGAATCGGGAACATTTTCCGGGAGTTGGAGTTCTGTAGGTAGTCGGTCATAGTATTCCTGCGGTGCAAATTCGTAAGGTGTAGAGTGTGCTTGATGTGGAGAGATAAACAGACAGAACGGCGTATCGTCTTCCATATCATCCATGAACTGGAAGGCGTATCGGTTCAGCGCATCGGTTTCGTAGCCTTCCCATCTTTCGTTCCGCCAATCGTCAAGGTTCACCGTTCCATTGAAATAGTCGGTGTGGAAGTTGTAGCCGCGCCAGTGTTGGAATCCGAGACGATCACGTCCTTCGGGGACGTAATCACGTCCGCCGATTTCGGGGAATGAACCCGTGTGGAGATGCCATTTACCGACCCACGCCGTCCGATAACCGTTTCTGCCGAAAACGTCACCGAGTCCGATTTCGTCGTGCCGGGTTCTGACGAAATTAATGAGATGCCCAGTTGTCTGTGGATGCCGTCCGGTGAGCATCATAGAACGGTAGGGGGTGCAGACGGGCGCGGTAGCGATTGCGTTTGAAAAAACGGTGCCTTCCTGCGCGAGTCGGTCGATGTGCGGTGTCTCGATCTGCGTATCGCCATATACTGGCAACGAGCACGCACGGATCTGGTCAGCCAGGAGATAAACAATATTCGGTGTGTTTGTCATATTTTTCGTCTGGTTTGCCAGTTTCCAAAATCTTCTATTGGAAGTGATGTTCCTTCTAGACCGGATTAGTGTGGGCGGAGTTCAATAGTTCCTGTCGAGAATGAAATATTGAGATCAAAACGCCTCAGAAAATTCAGACATAACAGTCCTGCTATTATTGAACCCTCTGGCAAATCTTGACACACAACATCAATATTCTCAACTGTTTCTCCAATTGCTGTCAGTTTAGGTACAGTGATACGTTTTATCAAGACAACCCCGCTGGCGGTGATCATCTGTTCATTTGGGTTTGAGAGGTCATATCCCAAGTCCGTGGCTACTTCCGGCGGAATCATGGTAATTGAGGCACCTGTATCCAGCGCTACAAGGATATCGCGAGTGGCATCGGCATTGATGCTGTTGATTCTGAGGCGAAGAAAAATTGACTTAGCTGTAGGGTTAAAAGAGATATGTCCCATTACAGTAGGTACCCCATACCTTCCGGTAATTTGCCTGTACAATGTATCGCTGCGCTACCTTTGTAACGCGATGAGGCATCGTAAATATCAGCACGGGAAGGACTATGGACAAGGACACACCCCGATAAAAGTTCGGTATTTTCGCTGTATTCGCAATCTACGATGAAGAGCCATTCATCAGGGTATTTCTGCTCCATCTCTTCAAGTGTGAGGCGCTCGTTTGTCATTTCTATTCACTCCTTCTCAAAGGGTGTCAATGAACTGATTTATATTTATTATAGCACAACACCTCTGTATTGGCAACGGGTTCTTTGAAGCAAATTTAGGACTATTCAACCCTCTATATCATCGCGTTCTAAAATTGGAGTCCCATACTCACTCGGTGTACCTGTTGTAGGCGTCCGAAGTCAGCGTAGGCATAATCGAGGGAAAGGACTCTCCTACCAAGGTTCAAATGGATGCCCAAACCGAGTGTAAGCCCCTCTTCATCGTCCACGCGGTTTTCTCCCAATCGAAATTTGTAACCCCCACGAATTGCCGCCATTTTTCTGTACCAGTACTCCATGCCGATGTTCACCCGCTCACTGTTGTCGTTGGGATGGTTGGCATCGAGTGCGAGGGTGAGGAGATTGCTACCAGAATCAACAATGTCATAGGCGAGTCCGAGTCGAAAATTGGACGGTAGCGGGAACTCAATCGTCTCTAATTCTGCTTTCCTTGCCGGATTCGTCGTGTCTGGAAACGGACGGTAACTCCCTATCCTTGGGTCCCCTGCAACTTCTGCTCCGCTTTCCAAATCAGGACCGCCGAAGCGCATCTCCGGTCCAAAGTTCGAGAAACACATTCCGATCCGTAAACTCCGCCAGCCGGTATGGTACAAAGTGCCGACATCAATGGCAACACCTTTGGCACTCTCACGGTGGATCTGCTGATGGATGTATTTCGCATTAATACCGAAAGATAATTTAACGCCGGATTCCTGTTCGTAAAGTTGTCGTGCATACGCCAAGGAGACGGCTGTATCCCATGCGGAATACCAGAGTCCTGTGCCATCAGGCTTCGCCAGCGTGGTAATCTCCGTATCAGGGACATTGAGGAATGTGACACTCGCGCCCAAGGTACCGATATTTTTTATCGGCGTTGCGAAGGCGAGATAGTTATAACGGACATCGGCAAGCCAGACGGTATGTGTGTCCGAGAAACTGGTTTTTTCGAGTTGACTTATCCCAGCTGGGTTCCAGTAGATACTGGTTACGTCGTTAGCGAGTGCGCCAAACGCACCCCCAAGACTGTCTACCCGTGCGCCAGGACCGATCTTCAGAAACTGGGCACCCGCCGTGCCAACATTGGTTGTGGCATGACTGGAAACAGCCAACAGTAAAAGAGGTATGAATAATAACTTATAAATTATACGTCGCATGTATGTCTCCCGTTATCGGATAATAGCGAATCTGCCGATCTTGTTACCGACGACTTCATCACTCTCGTCTCTGGCTTCAACATGATAGATATAAACGCCACTTGCGAGTGCTTGATTGTAGCGATTGAGGAGTTCAAATGACGCTGTTCCGCCCTTATCGCCTTGTGTCCGTTCACCCGGATTAAAAAGGGCAGTGCTCTCGTGTTCAAGGGTTCGGACTAATTCACCCGCTAACGTGTAAATCCGTATCGTACACCGTGGTGGCAGGTGTGTGAAGAAAATCTTGTCCGTTCCTTCGGAAAGGACGGCTCTATTTGTAACGAAATAAGGGTTTGGGACAACCCGAATTTTTCCAAGATCGGCTTCAATATCTTCAGCTGAAAGGGACTCCCCTTTTGTATTCAGGAGAAATTGATCTCCATCCTGTGGTGCGCTAATACCACCCATTTCAACAGTAAAGACATCTCCAGAGGAGATTTCGCCGTTCGGATCCTTTATAAAGACGTAGCCGCCTCGGATGTAAATACGGAAGAATCCTGGGGTCTCCGCTGGATTATATGTATCACGCCAACCCGTGGCTGTCAGGATCGCGTATCCAGCGGCGCGCTGGTCATTGAACTGAATTTCTTCACTTGTATTTTCGTCTACCACCTTGACGTGTGTATCATCAACAAACGTGATCGAATACGTATGTGGACGATAGTAGGTTGCCCAAAAGATGTTCGGCCAAGTGTTCTCACCAAAGCCGGGGGATTGGATATCTACTGACCAATCTGTTACTGTGCCTGCCGTCAGTTTAACGTCGTTAATCGGATTTTCCATGGGCGTACCGTAGGATACATCAACCCCTGTTATTCTCAGAACAATACCGTCAAACATCGGTGAAAGGACTTCAACGGCTTCTTGATGTTCGGGGTCATACCAATCAAAGGATTGTAGTTCAACGACAGTCTGGTCGGTTGTCATATCGACGATTTCATAAGCGGGTGGCTGATATCCGGGACCGGTGATATATGCCGCGGGACCCGTTTGCTTTGCACCGTACCAGACGATCTTGTATTGATGCCCCGTTACCTTGTTTGGTGCGAGCACCATCGGTTCAACGGTAACGGTTCCCTGTCCCTGCTGTTCTATATCGGCAGTAGGGCCTCGGTATCCTGCAGGCTGGGCGCGCGGAACAACGTGAACCATCGTCTCGATCTGGCTACTCTCCATCGAGATGAGTCCGGTTTTCGGGTTGCCTGTATCAAACGAGGTCACCGCATACGTGTATTCAAGTCCGTTGGTTAATCCAGCGTCGGTGTAGAAATTTTTGATACCCGCATCCTCACCGAGTGCCTGCGAAGGGGTCGAGACGACTTGGAAAATGTCGCCAGCGACAGGGGTTCCTGAAGGTCCGTCGGTAATTTTCACGTAGAGTCCACCAAAATACATTAGCGCGTCGGAACGATATGCCCCGTCCGGATACGGCTCAAATGTATTTGGATCTTTGATAATAGCGTATCCACCACCACTTGCTGGAAATTCCGGATTATACGCCATAACTTCCCACAGCGTCGTGTTAACGACTTCAAAATCTGTGCTGGAGTTGAATTTGATTATGTAGATGGCGTTTTTAAAGAAATCGGCAAAGAAAGGTTCATCCCCCTCACTTTCAATGGTAGCATCCGACTGCTTACCGACATGCGAGACCGTAAAGAAATTACCGGTAGCACTCGGCTTGTCGAACTCCATCAGCATTGTCCAGTCTTCAACTGGGTTACCGGTGGATTCATCATAAGAGACATCGCGCCGATACACCCGATATCCTTCAAAGATCTTCTCTGGATCGGTCACATCAACATATTCTTCGATGCGCTTACCGACACCCGAATCAACCCAGCGCCCTTCGCTTTCCCAGACGAGTGTCACCTGTTTATCGGCAGGATAAACACTTACCAATGGAGAAGGCGGCGGTGCCGGTGCGACGTAGGCATCGTCATATAACTTCTGTGCCCAGTCCGAAGAGGCTTGTAAACCCGCAAGTCCTTCACCGATTGCTACTGCAATGATGACGTTGAAAGACTCACCGGGAGCGAGGGACTCAACAGGTCCGTAGGATTGGATAAAACGTTGATCGTCGTAGTTAGCCGGAAGTGGTTCAACACCCGGGGTGCTGATAAGCGCGTACATCTCCGCATCCGTCGTTGGGTCGGTGGCGATTGTAATCCGTTTGTGTGCAGTGAAAGGGATTTTTGCCGCTGGATCCTCAGCATTCTCCCCCATATACGCATCCAATACCCGTAAGCCGATATACCCCGGCGCGGAGGCGTTGGAGAATCCGTAAGAGAGGTAACGGTTGGGGTGATCTACAGGATTGAGAGCATCCGGTGTTTGATCCAAGGCAACGAAGTCATCTGCGGAGTAACTCGCTGTCCCCGTTTCGTTACTGGAGATGTCTACATCGTATCGGAACGCCATAAATACATCTTCAAGCGTGTCGCTACCGACATTTGTGACGTTATACTCGAGAATAAAGAAGTCGTAGAGCGGTGCGTAACTCCATTGAAACCCGTTAACTTCAAGTTCTAAACCCAGAATCAAATCCTTATTTGCCTCGGGGTTTGTATCGGAGCATTTGAACATGATCGCTTGGTTTGTCGGCGTTCCTTTTGTCGTTACACCGGGTTTGTTTGAGATAACCTCTGGCACATCGTCAGTGGGCCAAATTTCGCTTTGCCTGCCATCCGACTCAGCAACGCCTACCTCACCGTTTTTCTTGGCACCGATCCAGATGTCTCCTTCATAGATGTAGGAGTCGTTTGTTCCTGCGGGCCACCAGCCTGACGGGTTCGCGGTAGGGTTACTCGGAAACCCAACGACTGCGGTATTATAGATAGCAGAGGTGAGGTTGCCCACATCCAATGCTTTCCAATCCACGTCTGCACTCGCCGATACCGCGACGAGTGCAAAAATTGTAGATATACATATAAATCGTAATAATTTCATTTTTTTAATTTTCCTTGCGGATAAGTAATAGTTTCTGGTACGTGAAGGTTTTCGTGTTCGAGTCGCCCTCCACTTCGTTTCGGGCTTGGCACTTTGGGATATTTGTCAGAATTATCAGTTTTCAGTAGAATCGGATAATGCCTATCTTCATAATTTTCTACCAATGTAACAAGTACATCAAGCTTATCCCCTTCTGGTGAACCGTAATTTGATCCCAAAGCTATTCTATTTCCTTCAGTGCGGCCTCATAGTCTGCTTCGGTCTTAATTGGTTTAATTTCCATTGTTAGTCGGTCTCCGTAATCTCAAAAACTCGATACCATTGTATTTTTCCATTCCCGATGTCCACCTCACTTTCAATGAACAGCGGATAATCGTAAACCGTCTCTTTGACAGAGAAAAGATAAGGAATTGCCCCTGCTTTACGTGCTATCCCGGCTTGGCTTTTGAAATCGCGAGGTGCCTTCATGTGTTTATTGTAAATCTGATACGTTGATCGGTCAGCGTAATACATCAAATCGAAATGCGCGCCGACGCGTTCATCGTCAAGAAAGAAACAAGCGTTCTCTGGCATTTCACGCTGGAGACGTGGTCCACTTGCTTCATACAAGGGGACTTGGCTATTCCGTTCTGTAACCCTGTAAGCGGCGTGCACATAGCGCCCAGCATAGAATAACGCAATTATCAGTGCCACCGTGCGGAGTCCAAGCCATATCCATCTTTGCACACTGCGATGGCGAACCAGCATATACATACCCGCGAAAATCGCGAGTAATACTCCGAACGCGATCAACTGCTCAACAATCCAGAAATTCGTCTGGATAAACGGGGCAATCTCCTTGAGTCCATCGAACTGGTCCCGACTCTTAACGCGGGTGCGTCCGCCAGAAATAATAGTAATCGCGAGCATCCCCGCCATCCAAATAGCGGTATAAATCCAGTCCCGCCGTTGCCACGCCCGACTGATGACCGCTGCGAGACACATTAGTAGTGGTGGCACAGCAATCATTGTTGCCGATGGCGTTTTCGTCTGTGCAAGCGTGTGCGGAACAATCACACCGATACCCCACGCTAACACAAAAAGTTCCGCTAACTGCCAACGTTTGAACATGACCACGATTAGACACAACACCGCCGCAACGAGGACGGCATAGAAGACCGGATAAAACAGCGGCATATAATCAAACAGTGGTCGATCCCAACTTGTCCCCCAACTCTCGACATCAGTGTTGAGGTGATCAAGCACGCGTTTGTGTTCCCAAAGAAATTCCTTGCGATAGTAAATCAGGCAATAGATGACCCACGGTGCTACTGTCGCAATAGCGGCTAAAAGTTGTAATCCAATGTCGCTGAGACGAATACGAATCTTTGCGTCCGTTGCCTCGCTTTGCCCATCGTTATCCGATACCCGTCTCTCGTGATAGATGTGTTTGCCCCGCTTAACACACCAAATGGCAAGCGCGATACCAAAGGTGATGAGTGCGAGATAACTTTTCGACAGATACGCAATCCCCATCGCAACGCCGGATAAGATGTAATTTTTCCGTTTTCCCGTCCGAATGGCGCGGAGCAGGAACCAACACGAAACCTGTACCCAGAGCAATAAAGCAATGTCAATATGATCCGAATAGCGATAGCCGTGAACGGACTCAAAGAGAAACGGGTTAAACGCTTGAAGAAATGCCGCAATGAGTCCTGCCCGTTTGTCAAAGAGATCCGATGCGATCCGATATGTCAACCATGTTGTCACAACTAAACTGATTGCCGACGGCAACCGGAGTGCGAACGTATTGATGCCAAAAATAAGGTGTGAGAGCCAGATCGTCCACATCGCCACAGGGGGTTTATGTAGCCAGATGTGGTTCTCACCCCACCCTTTGTAGTCGTAAGGGAGCCACGGTTGATCGTAGAGCGTGAATTTGAGCGGATGCTTCGTCAAATTCCGGGCAACGACGGCGTGGAACCCTTCGTCCCAATAGGTAATGCCACTGTGTCCAAGGTTCCGTAGCACCAAAACACCGGAGGCGATTAGAATACAGAATAGGACAATTTTTACGAGTGTAAATTCGCTGTTTAAGCGGATTCCTCCAAAATTCATTGCTATGTTATGAATTCGTCTGAAACGCTTCTATCCCTTCTACGACTTGAGATTGTACACGTGCAGTGCCTGACAACCCGTAGGTAAAACCTTCACCAATCCCATTTCTTTGACGTCCGTGGAAACTGGTAAATCAATTTGTCGACAAACGGTTACCGCTTCAACAATCTGGTCCTCTGATAAACCGAAAGCAAGTGTGCAGTGCGGCACCCACTGTCCAACAGTGTAATATTCCCGTTGTTCCTTTGCATGTTTTTTGAAGATTTCATGAAATGCTGTGTGTACATTCAGCAACTGCGCGGTGACTGTCGCTCCTAAGTAAACAACCCCTTCCGATGTAGAAAAGATGCCTATGTTGGGAAACAACAATCGAAATGGTGTAACACCTTCCGCAAAGATTGAAAGCTCCTGTGCGAGTGAATCTGTCTCAAGATGGTCGCAAACCCCAAGCGATACATGCGGACGGTAGCCACCTTTGGGCATAGAATCACTAATCCCTGCTTCATCAAGGGCTTTCCATGCATCGCGAATGCGTTTCTCGGTTGAGGGATCGAAATACAGTTCAGCAACAAACGGCATACTTCACCTCTTTAAAGTTTGTCAAACTCGTTTGGCGTTAATCCTGCTTGGCGCAAAATGCTTCGCAGCAGACCAACCGAAATTTCGCGATGATATGGGACAATCGCTGTCTGAACCCCATCGCTGTTGTATCGGACAAATTTTATATGACTGCCCCGCTGACTCGCTATTGTGAATCCTGCCTTCTCCAGTTTACGTTTGACTTGACGATACGAGAGTGGTCTAAGCGGCACTGATTTTTGCCTCAAATCTCCGGATTACTGGTTTCAAACTCGGTTGAGGTGACTCGAAGTAAAGTTCCAATGCTTCTGTTAGATTGTCCAAAGCCGCTTCTTCACTTTCACCTTGACTTGCAATATCAACCTCTAAACATTGGGCAATAAACCAGTTATCTTCTCGCCAGATACTCGCTGTAAACGTTTGAGTTTTCATTTTTCGATTTTTCCTTTCTCCCAGTTCGTGGAACTTACAACGGCACGTGTACCTTCATACACATCGCTCGGTATTTCCGATGTATTGACTCACCAAAAGGCCTTTCCAGTCTATTCCCCACCGCGTAGGGGTAATAGATCTATAGAAAATCGTTCTTTCAAGGCACTGCAAGCCGAAGAAGGTGCCATGTCCATAAATGGTGGCAACCTGGGTTACTATAGGTCAGACTCTTTGATTTTATTATAGATGTCGGTACCCATAGCGACTAATTTCTTGCGCATTTCAGGCCAATCATCTCGGTCATTTTTGCCTTTGTTAAGGACAGAAAACTTAACTCTTGTGTCTGTGGATGTGTCTGTATTTTTGCAATCGTAACCTGATTGTGAAAATAACGCCATTACCTCGTTTCCACTTTTAGAAGGGTTTTCCCCGTAGAAGTACAATTGGATATAACACGCTCGGTTAGTCACCCTCATCCACATTTCTATATCGCAGTGGACGGTTTTACCCAACCAACCTTCGTTCATCCAACCTTTTTTATTGATAGACTCAGGTTTTCCGGCAAACAGTTCACCAAGTTCACCCTTGCAGATCGGTGTCCAAAATTCGCTGCAATCAGTAAGATCCGTCTCAGTATCTCGTTGTCCTCCAGCACGCAAATCCCAGATGAACCTGTCAACATCACGAACGGGAAGTCCCTCGCGCTTCGAGGCTTCTTCCAAGAGACAACGCGCTTCAGGAGGTGAAACATCCCGACCTAAGAGTTCGAATAGAAATCTGATAATGTGTCTGTCAGGTTTGCGGTTTGCACGCCAAAGAGCATTCGTAGGTACTGAAAACTCGCATAGCTAAAACCTGTGATATTCAACTTCTGATAATCTTGAGGTTTGGACCTGATCGCCCATTGCTTGAGAACTTCTTCTTCCTCTTCAACAGTCTTTGCCTCATCAACAATTGTGCAAACACGTTTTACGAGACACTGAAGGATCCTAGCACGATCTTCATGATTGTAGTTAAGTTCCTCTTTCACAAACGCATGAGGCGTTAGGTAGTTATCTATAAGCTGAGCTAATTCGGCTACCCGTTGTATCTTAGGATGTTTCCTCTCAAAAACTTTCAGGCGAGGACACACCATTTTTTTGTAATTTCTGTTAATCTGAAGAACAGAATCGATAATCTTAATAGCAGGGGGCGATAATCAGAAACACTAGGGATATCAGATGAGTGCTCATGTAACCAAGCCGCTACAGTGACCACATCAGCCTCTGCAATATTGATTTTCTTCATTAAGAATTTCCCTTCCTAAAAATCCAAACTTACACCCATCATAATTAAGCGCGGTGAACTCCATGACAGCGGATGTGCATGCTTCTGGCTGTCGAGTGGGATACCGTATCGGTCATACGTCACTGCATCAAGGAGATCGTCGAGATTCTTCGTGTTGAAGATGTTCCGAATGTCCGCAAAGAAGGTGTAGGTTAACCCACCAATCCGACTCCGTTTACTGATAAGCGCGTCAACATTATAGGTCGGCGGATACCGCTTCGAGTTGATGTCGGGTTTGACGGGTGCTCTTGGATTTGGTGTGTAGGGCAAACCACTGCCATATCTGCCAATAAGATTGACAGCAGAATCAAACGGCAATTGGATGTCCAAAAGTCCAGACAAGATATGACGTTGATCCCATGCCAGTGGATGGCTTTCCGTTACGTCAGGCTGCTGCCGGTAGTAGGTGAGGTATCCGAGATTTCGGCTGGAACCTTTTCCCTTCGCGACGGAATAGGTGTAACTGAGCATCCCAGAGACCGGACTGCCGCCTGCGCGCCACTTGCGAATCGTGAGTTCAAAACCTTGAACCCGTCCATAGATGCCGTGGATCATACCCTCGAATTCATCATTGAGGAAGTAGCTGTAATCGTTGGTAATGTCAACGTGCACACTATTGACGAGTTTGTCAATATCCTTGGTGAACCCGGTGAGGTCAATCGTCAAATCATCGGTGAATTGTCGTATGATCCCGACTTCATAGGCAATCGTTCTCTCTGGATCTAAGTCAGGATTCCCTCTTCTTCGGATTGCGCCCCGCATATCAAAACTGAGATTTTCGTAGAGATCATCACCCCGTGGAATCTGGTAGTAATGCCCGTACGTGAAGTGTAACTTTGATCGGTCGGTAACCGGGAAGGAGATGCCGAGACGTGGCGCAATCATGTGTTTGGTGGAAGCCTCAACCGGATCTTTGATGATCGGGAGTCCAACTTTATAGGTGCTTTTATCGAGTTTGATTGTGCCATCGTCGTTCAATTCGAGTGGATCAAACGGGTCTGCGGGTGAAATACCAGACGGATTATACAGGTCATATCGTAAACCGGCGTTGACGATCATGCCTTCATACTCCATCTTGTCTTGGAGATACATACTCAAGGATTGCGGCTGGACATCGTAGTACTCCATATAGAGATTGGAGCTTCCGTAATTCGTTGTGCTGAGATTATAGAGATCATATCCCAAGAACTCAATCCCTGTCTGAATCAGGTGATTTGACGTAACTTGGCTGGCAAAATCCGCTCTTACGATTGAGGTCGTTGCCTCACTGGAACCCCAAGAATTACTGTCACCTGCAACGAAATAGGTTGTATCGTTATACGCCTGTTGGGGCGGGTTCCGGATCCTGCCTTCTTCCTGATTCTGCTCAAAGGATTTATCGGGATCCCATGCGTTTTCATCAAACGCCTTTTCCAATGGATCCCACATCTTTCCGGGTTGATGCGACTCACCAGCACGATGAAATTGTCCAACTGTCAACGTATAGAAAGTACCAGAGTTGATATTATGTGAGAGTCGCACGGACGTATTCCGCGCACTTGAATTTGCCACCGGAACGGCACTGGGCCAAAAGCGGAGCGAACCCCCATAGGAATGACTTTCGCCGCGATTGAAAAGCCCACTTGCGGTGAGTTTGATGCTCGGCGTTACTTCAAACTTCAGTTTCCCTTGGAAGATATATGATGTCCCGTTGCTATTCGGGAAAAAACTGTGATTTCGTGAAAGCTGACTGGAGGCAGCGAATGTCAACCGATTCCCCCATATCGGTCCGCTAAGCGCGAATTCACCGATATGACTTGGAGATAGATCGTACTCCTTCGTGTCGTTGTACAATCCCTGATACTGTTCGAGATCGACGACGTAACCGTCTAACAAAGTAACCTGTTTCTTCTCATAGTCAATAACAGTGCCATCGGCATCCCGATAAGGTTGGCGTGTCATAATCGGTTCACCTGTATCGGGGTTAACCTGCGGTTCACCCGTTTCCGGATCCATCACGGGCTGGAGCGGGTTTTCTGTCCTGTCTGCATACACACCGGGGAAAATCTCCGTAAAGACTACCTGTTCGTCGTCCTCGCGTTCCGCTAACTCCGCAACCGTGACATCCTGTCCACGGTATGGCTTCTGATAATCGTAGGGTTGACCGAAGAAAATACCTCTGAAGGGTTCAATCGCAACGGGTCGAAATCGGTTATCAGGATCGAGCCACGGACCGTATAACGGATCACCGTGGTGTGTCCCCCACTGTCCGACTCGGTAGCGGATTCTACCAGAGAATTTATTTGTTCCGACCTTCGTGATGAGATTAACGATACCGGATTGCGCATCACCGTGTTCGGCATTGAACCCACCGGTGATGACTTCCATTTGCTCAAGGGAATTTGTGCCGATACTTAAACCCAAACTTCTGCTGATCGGATTATTAATTGGGATACCGTCAATGAGATACCGAATCTCCATCGACCTGCCACCCCGAACATGGGTTGAACCGGTTGAGTTTAGCACGGCAACGCCAGGTAAAGTCTGTAAAATGCCATTCACGGTGTCGCGGGGCATCGCCTCAATATCATCTGATTCAATGATTCTTGTCGACTGCGTGACATCTTTCTTAATCAGCGGCTTAACAGCCGTTACCTTTATACCTTCAAGTTGCACCGCAGCACTCTTCAATGAAAAATCTAATGCCGTCGTAAGACCGGCGAGTACTTTCGTTTCCGCGACAGTCTCCGCCGCATAACCGGTAATCTCAACCTTTACATCATAACTCCCCGGTGGGATGTTGGTCATAACGTAGTAGCCAGCAGCGTTGGTTGTTGCAGTGGTACTCGTTCCGACGAGTGTTACCGTGACAGTCGCCAGCGGTTCATTCGTCGCTTCAGCAGTGATGACACCAGAAATTTTTCCAGTGATCGCAGCAGAGGCATTGAAGTTGATTCCTACCGCCATATATGCTGTAACGAGTAAGAGAAGTGTTACTTTAGCGAAACTTGCAAATTTTTGAAACCTGCCGCTAAAAGTTTTTAAGATACTATTTTTCTTCATTTTTAGCGTATTTCGGTGTCAAAACCCCTGAATTCATTCAGAGGATGTAGACACCGCCTTGGTTAATTAGACCAAACCGTTGAAAAATAAATTTGACTTTCGGTCTAAAATGTTGTATAATTAAGAGTATCACAGTGGCAGACAGTTCAAGCGTAACCGCAAGGTTACGTGTCTGCCTACCCACTTGAACGGGGTTAAACCTGTGGTCTGTGAAAGTCCATGCGAAACACGACACATAAACTTTTCAAGGATAAAACGTTACGTCATTTGCGCGACGCGTGTAATATCTGTGGCGTTGTGCGGAATCACTTCCTTGCCCTCTGTATGCGATATTACCGAAGATATGGCAAGGGAGTGTCCTATCGCAAAATGTCTGCCCATTTGACGAAACTCAAGAAACTTGAGAAATACAAGCATTGGAATATCCCTTACGCGTGGTCATTACAAAA
>JAGWBV010000014.1:0-13392 GCA_021295715.1 Candidatus Poribacteria bacterium
TTGGATGCACTCCGATAACAACGTCTGAGGTCGCTGTGGATTGCGTATAAGTCTTGACACCCGATTTGTACTCTCTGTCAACTCCACCTCTACCCCCACCAGTAAAGGGGACCGATTGTTTTGCTGTTTTGACTTGCACGCGAATTATGTCCTCACTATCATCTGCTGTCTTACGGACAATAATGATGTCATAAGGCGATAGGGGTAGATCGACCAATGAGACATTCTGGTATCTTTTCATGAGAATTCCAGCAGCGATATGCTCATGGGCAAATCCATCTACTGAAGCTTGCCTGCCTCTTTCTTCTATTTTAAGCATGTTTCTGCCCTTGTTCCCTTACTTTTTCAAGACTAAGACCCAATCTGTGTTGATGCGTTCCCCTCTCGGTACCTTAATAAAATGTTTGATAATCTCTGAACCGAAGTACGTCTCTATCCCAAAACCAATATCTTCAGCAATTGGCATGAGATACTTCCAATTCTCGAATAACTGTCCTCGGATACGATTATTACCTACAACAATAATGTATCTACCGCCCTTGCGCAGCACCTTGTAGACTTCGGTAAGGTTCTTTCTCATATCCTCTAAATACTTAAAGGCAATGAACGCTCGTCTCGGATCCTCCTTAAAAATCTTCACTATCACTCTGTCTGCTTCTGGAACACCTATTTTGTGTTCAATCTTGTAATGTGAGGCTGAAACGCTTTCTGTTCCGACATTCAGTTTTTTCAAAGCGAGTAATGATTCCTGTGCAAAGCCGAGCCAATACATCTCTAATTGATGGGTCCTCGGATAGTCAACAGCATTGACATAAGGCGGTGAAGTTAACGCTAAATCAAAGTGATTCTCTTTATATTTTATGTTCCTCGCATCCATGTTCGTTGGAAATTCGGCGGTTGTGTCAAATGGGCAGTTTCGGGAAAATTCTATCATTTTGGGAACTTTTACCTCGAGCGCTTTCATGAACCGCTTCAAAGCATCGTTAGGATTAACTACTTTATTCAATTTCTTCCGGATTACCGTTCGGGTGCAATTGTTATCAGCGTTAGAAACAGAGCGGATGATAGAGGATAGGCAGACTTTGAAGAAATCTTTAACTGCCTCATCAGAATCAAGTTCGTGGATTCGCTTCTTTAAGTAGGTAAGTTCCAAAAGGATTTCTTTATTGAACCAATTGTCTCTATAAGGGAAGTCTGGTAAATCGCAGTGGGCAACCTGTGAGGGTTGGTAGTGAGAAATGGCTTCCAAAAGGACTTTTTGGGCTAATTTGAGTTCTTTCTCCGTCAAAGGAGTTACCTTCACCTTTGAAATGAAGCGGGAAAAAGGATCGACATCAATTCCAACAGAGTGGCGCTTTAAGAGAAGTGCTTCAACATTTGTGGTGCCGCTGCCCGCGAATGGATCAAGAATCTGGTCGTTTTCTTGAGAATATCGTTTAATAAGCCAACGCGGTAACTCGGGAAAAAATTTGGCAGGGTACTTGTGCAAGCCATGCGTTAGAAAACTCTGATCGTGACTAATGAACAAAAACCTGTCGCCATCCTTCGCTGGCAAGTCAACAGGAATATCGCCATCTACTCGAACAATGCTTTCGCCAAAGTCATTTACAATTTTGGTAATGTTATCCATAATCTTTGTATAGTGCAGTAGTGTTAAACTTCTGAAGTAATTGGAGAATCTTGAAAAAGGTTTTATACTTTAGTTCTTAAATTTATTGGCGAAAGGTGGCACAAAGTATTTGCATATTTTCACCCTCTTTTGCCAACTACTGTGATTATAGCACGATTGCCAATCAATTCGCAATGAAATTTTTATCCCCAAAGGCGAGGAAAAGTGACAGCTACTACATCCATTGTCATCGCGACAAGCCAGTGAATTGCCGCGCCATAGATAAATGATCGCGTTTCCAGGGCAAGTATCCCGAGCAATACACCCGCAATAACTGAACCAATCGCCTCTGGTAACGGCTTTGTATAGTGCATCACTGCGAATGGGATCGTCTGAATCAAGAGCGTATAGTTCCCGAATTTCCGTTCTAATCCGAAGAGCATAAACCCACGAAAAAAGAACTCCCAAGAAAACATATAAACACCATACGCGAGCTGATAGGGTAGGAACGCCTGCCAACTGCTTGACACTACTTTGCTGAGTGGATACTTTGCCACAAAGGGTGGATACACGATAACTGCGAGGATAACCACGGGTATCATCAGAAACCACGCTATTCCTGTCACACTCCATCCAAGTTTCTGATGACCGAGTCGAAATCCGTAGTCCTTCAACCGTTCTTTCGTTCCAAATTGCGCCACAAGAACAGGTGCGAGCAATAAGGTGAGTGCTGTCGTCAGAAACCAGTAATAATAGGAATGGCTCTCTACCAATGGGATATTGATAAAGTATTCTGCGAAGTGGTGTCTGAAGAAACTCCGTCGACTGTAATATCTGTGCATCATTAACAAAAGCCCAGAGGTGAGCAGAATAACAGTCGCTTGTCGTTCCCAACCGCATAGATATTTCTCTTTTAGGTTTTGGATACGGGAATTCATCTTGATATCTCGCTTATTTTAGGGTATTATACTGTCACTCGTGGAATTTAGCAAGAGGCAGTTTAAAGGGGGGTTCGGTCTCTCAGATATAAGAGAAGAAGATGTTATCAACTGAACAAATCGAGCGCATCTTAATTATCAGACTTGCACCACTCGGCGAAACGGTTTTAACAACGCCCGTCATTCGCGCCTTACGTCAGCATTTTCCAGATGCCTATATTGCTTATATGGTCGCTCCAACACGAGAGGACTTAGTGTCAGCAAATCCATACCTAAATGAGGTCCTTACCTATCAGCCATCGGTACCTAAACTCATTTATCAGATGGCTCGGCGTAAATTCCAAATGGCGGTCGTGTTGCAACCGACGTTCCGTCTCGTCCTTCATACATTTCTTGCAAGAATCCCGTTCCGTGTTGGATTTGAAACGAACGCTGCCGGAAAGAAATTGTTAAATCTCGCAGTCCGGAATGACACCTTACAGCATGAGACGCAACGCTATCTTGATGTCGTTCGGGCATTGGGCGTTGAAGTCGTGGCCAGTGAACCGGAAGTATTTGTTGATAGAGCAAGCATCGCGTGGGTGAACAATTTCCTTGAAAATCACAAGCTTAATGATAGCAAGCGCATTATCGGTCTCAATCCGGGTGCCGCGACCGCTTATCGCCGCTGGCACGCAGCGAATTTTGCGGTTCTCGGTGATCGGCTACATGAAACATATGGCGCACATATCATTATCACAACAGGACCGCGGGAAGGTGAATTAGCAGATCAGGTGACGGAACTGATGTCACATTCACCCGTTATTGTCAATCAGGCGACCCCGATGCAACTTGCGGCACTTTTACAAAGGTGTGATTTATACATCAGTAACGATACGGGACCGATGCACCTCAGCACCGCTGTGAAAACCCCGACGGTTGCCTTGTTTGGTGCTTCTAATCTTATCCAGTGGGCACCGCCATGGGACGGACATGCGGTGGTCGCGCGCAAAGAATGTTCGTTTATGAAAACACTATCGTCCAAAGAATGGGATGCATATCCCGATCGCGCACGTGAAAACCTTGAGGCGATTACCCCAGATACGGTTATGGCGGCAGTCGAGGGACTCACATGGTGAATTCTGAACGCAACCCAGCCGAAGAATTAAACGCGAAAGGCATCCAAAATTGTCTGACCGATATTTGTCGTAGAATGTATCGACAAGGACTCTTGCAGACGATCACGTCTACACTTTTCGGTGGGCTTGTGGTGCTTGTGGTGCTGTTCTTTCTGAACCGAGTCATTCCGCTACCGATGCGCATGTGGAGTATTAGTGGGACCATCATTCTTGTCGCGGTGGTTGTGGGTGTATGTCTCAGTGTCAAGCATCGCAAAGATTTAAATTTTGTCGCACGGGCTGTTGACGAAAAAATGGGGCTCAGTGAGCGTCTTGGGACGGCGTTTGGATTGATGCACACCAATCCTGAAAATGAATTTGCACGACTCCAAATTCGAGATGCTGCAGAGACCGCGACAACCTTGGATATTGCCAAAATAAGTCCGTATTGCCTACCAAAGTTCCTGAAATTCTTTCCGATTCCGTTGTTATTGATTGGGCTATCGTTTACTATTTCACCCTTCTATGAGGTGCCGCCACCATTGACGAATCCGCAGCAGGAAACATTAGGTAGCATAATTCAAAATCTTGACGGAAAACATGTTGAGAATTCGGACTTAAAGAGGCAAATTACCGATACTGTAAAAGAGCTGAAAGCTGCATCAGATCTCAACACAGCACAAAAACATATCAGCGACTTAAAGAAAGAGGTACGCAAGCAGCAAGCAGAGCAAACTGCTATTGCTGAAGCGACAGCAGCGAGCCAAAGTTTTCGTGGTATGGACGCCAACCAACTCGCGGCGGAACTAAAAAACCTCACTGAACAGGTTGAGATACCACCGGAACTTCAAGCCGAACTTATGGAACTCTTTGAACGTTTGGCTAAAAATCTACCAAAGGGCGCGCTCAGTGATTCACTGGATCAGATTCAGGGACAAGCGGTCACACCGGAAACGTTGCGGGACATCATCGCTGCGCTTGAGAAGATGGAAAAATTCACTGATCTCGAGCAACTGGAGGCACAACTCACAGCAAGCCAAAAGGAATTGGCATTGGCGACTATTGAAACTGAATCCGCTGGGGGCGGAATTGCGAATAGCGATGGCGGGCCTGGACAAGACACGGGGGATAGCGAGGTCGAGGGGAATCGCGAAGGCGTGTCGAATTCCGATCCATCCTCAGAATCACAGGCATCCGAATCAGGCAGAATGGAAAGTGAAACGAACGGATCAGATTCTACAACACCACTGATAGGTGAGGAAACACCAGTTTTACAGGTTAACGGAGAACAGTTGACACTGGCTGCGGGTGTCTCTGGTGATGCGGAGAATTTCTCTCGGGTCTTTACGGGTGAGGTGACCGACGATGTGCCTGCTTATTTACCCTTCGCCGACGTCGTCCTCAATGCTTCGCGTGCGTATGCTGAAGCCGTAGAAAATAACCGTATTCCTGTCCGATATCAGTCGCAGATTAAATCCTATTTAGAGGCAATTTCAAAAAAAAATGAAAAAGAGCATCATTAAAATACTAATTACCGTTGGGGTCGTTGCGGGTGTTTATCTCGTGTTGAGGTCGTACGGCGTAACAGATGATATTCGCTTAGAAAACGTCCCGAAAATCAAAACATGGGTGGCGAGTTTTGGAAGGATTGCTCCGTTAGTCTACATTGGACTCTATCTGGTATCCACTGTCTTTTTCCTTCCGGGTTCTCCAGTAACTATATTGGCGGGTTTCGTCTTCGGACCCTTGTGGGGTGTCTTTTACGCCTCTGTCGCTTCTATTATTTCTGTCTCCGTTGCTTTTCTGATCGCCCGTTATGTTGCCCGCGATCTCGTTGAAGGTTGGGTCAAAGACAATGCGCAATTCCGAAAAATAGATGAGCAGGTTGAAGAAGAGGGATGGCGTATCTTGATGTTTACACGTTTGGTCCCGATTTTCCCGTTTAACCTTCAAAACTATGCATACGGCCTCACCAGTATTCGGTTTACCACTTATGTGCTTGTCTCTGCTATCTTTATGTTACCCGGAACAGCAGTGTTTGTCCAACTCGGTGGGGCGTTTGTGAGTGGTGAGGGCAATACTTTGAAGACGCTGCTCTATCTTGGAATCGCTGGTGTGCTCATGCTCCTGCTATCTTTGATCCCGAGAGTGCTTAAAAAATATCAAACGAAATTGTAACTGAGAGAAACCGACGGGATAGGCGGGTTACGAGTGTTTCTGAATTAACGCCGCTACCGCAGCAAATGCTTCTTCACGGGTTCGGATTTCACCGTCAAATTGACGGTTCTCAATCTCTTTCAGCAGCTCACCAATTTTCTCGCCTTCTTTCAAATGAAATTCCTGAATCAGATCATCCCCTGTGATTAGTCTCCCCTGCTTGTAAATAGGTAGAATGTGTTCATAGTAAGTATCAGCGATCTGCTTAAGAATTGCAGGGTCAATCGGATACGCTGCTGCAGAATATAGAAGGATACCCCACCAATCGGACGCGTAAGTTCTCAGGAAGCGATTCATCTCTTTGTGTGTCAGTTGTGGGATTGTGTTTTTCAGTTTTTTGCTTCCTGAGATGAGGCATTCCATAAACTGCACCGCTTTTCGGCTGAACCGAAGACCTTCACCGATACCACCCAAGTTGTCTCCCAAAAGTAGGCTAAATTTGATGAGCGAACACCTATTGATTCCTACACTGAGTTCCTCTTGGAGGTAGCGATTAATTTCCTCGCGGTAAGCCCACAGCGGCATCGGAATTGGATCCTCCTCGAAGGTCTCCAGTGATATCCAAACCCGATGTGCCTCTTTTATGCTCGGAATGAGCTGTCTGAGTAATCCCGATGCTTCCATTTGTTGCAAGTACGGATGTGCTTTCTTAACGTGAAAAATTTTCATCAGTTCTTCCCGACACCGTTCCGCCGCTACATCAGACAACATCGACCGATATGCCATTACCAGATCGATTGCATCTTGGGAGATCTCGAAGTCTAACTGCGCTGCGAATCTATAAATCCGCAGGAGGCGCACTGGATCTGCTACCACCACCTGTTTGCTCGGAAATCGGAGCACGCCTGTCTCCAGGTCTTTCTTACCACCACATGGGTCAATTACCCGAGAGAGGATTTGTTTGCCTGCTGTATTTGTAAATGCCTCCATATCTTCAAGCGTAATTGCCATAGCATTAATTGTCAGGTCCCGAAGACGTAAATCGTCAGTGAGCGATGCGGCTCGGAACTGTGCGAAATCCATACTGAGTTGTGGCGTTTGTGGAGTGTTGTCCTGCTTAACAATGACACGGACTGTGGGCGGATTTTCTTCTAAGACGATAGCAATTGCCCCGATATTGGCTGCAAATGCTTTCGCAAACTGGATTGCATCAGAAGCCAGCGTGAAATCAATATCTGTCGTCTGACGTCCCAAGAACAGATCCCTCACGCTACCTCCTACGAGATAGAGCTGCACACCTCGATCTTTTGCGAAAGCCGCGAGTGCCTGTAGGATCGGATTATCAAATTGTTTTTGGGGGGACTGCGCCGTTACCTTCATTTTTTGGCTCGCACCTTCTGTCGTTGTGCTTTCCGCGAACGAAATAAAATCCCATCGAGATGAAGATGCGTCGCGTATCCGATAAAACTTGCTACATAGAACGGAAAACCGCTGCGGACGGTATCCATAAGTCCTTCCCACTCTCGCAAGGCATTGAGTGCGTCTAAGACGGTTCCATCTGTCCGCCACTCTGAATATGCGGCATAAATCGGAATTAACAGAAACACGCTCGGTATCAAAATCATCGTAACTCTGGCATGTGTCCATCCACGATGTTTACTCATAATTGGGAGCATCGCGAATAAACCCAGCAGTGCCGATTCCAGATACTTTTGCAAAAAAACGATCAGCACAACATTCAGCGCAAATAGTACGGAATAAAATATTTTCTGACTCTTGCTCTTAATATCAACGTCTGGCCACAATCCGAACAGGACTGCAACAGCAAAACAGCCGACAATTTTTACAATATCTCTCACCGGTGGAATGGTTGGATTCCATTCTTGTGGCACAGTATCATAAAGGATTGGAACAGCGAAGGTGGCGATAAGTGAGACGGTGAAAAAAGCACTATAGACGACTAACCCGCCGATCCAGTGTTCGCGGAACATACTCATGGAAAACATTATAGCATACTTATTACCGGAATGAAAATTACTTTTACCTCAATCAACAAGCGTGGTAACTTGGATTTAATTTGACTTCCAGCACAAAATATGATACAATTATGTAATAACCCTCACGAATCTTGCTTTTTTCAAGGGACCCCAGTGGCGAGGTCATCGAATTTTTGAGACACATTCGCCTTGAATTCCCAGAATTGGGCTTACTGAACAATTGGCTTGATTAAAAAAAGGAAAACGGCTATTATGTAACAATAGAGGTGGATGGGAGAGAATTGATATCCCGTTGCTTCGGCATCGGTAGGGTCGTAAAACGCAGTCTTTGGAATTCGGATGAGGTCTTTTTCCTTGATTGACCTATTCCTGTCAACTGTGCACTACGACATCACAAAAACCGCGAAAAACCTCTACGATTGGGAGTATCGCGTTTTTTTATTTTTTATATTATTATGTTAGATATGACAGCAGCCGAGAAAAACGCCATTATTGAGATGTTAGCACCAGTGCTTGACAGTGATGGTATTGAACTTGTGGATGTTGAAACACACTCAAAAACGCTGCGCCTCCTCATTCACAAACCAGATGGGCTTTCGGTGGCGGATTGTCAAATGGTGAACCAGGTGGTACGTCCGATCTTAGAAGTTCATGAGCATTTAGCAAACTATGCTCAGTTGGAAGTAGCTTCTCCGGGCATAGACAGACCTTTACGAACCGCTAAGGATTTTCAGCGAAATTGTGGGCGGACGGTTCAGATAGAAATCGCGAAAAAAAATGGACACACGCGCCAGATACAAGGCACTGTCGTAGAGGTGCATCCTGAAGAAGTTGTCTTAGCACTGTCTGATGGAAAGGACATTTCCATTAAAATTTCGCAAATTCTCAATGCCCGTATACACCTGGAATGGTAGAGAACAAGTGCCAAAGATACACTGCGAAAATAAAAAGATGGAAAGGAGCACGCGGACTGTTGATACAGGAAGACGCTTGCCGGCCTGTATAATAAAAAGAGACCGCGGACATCAATTATTATGTTAGAGAACCTCCAAAACGCTATACGTCAAAATACTGCACAAACAGATTTACCTGAAGAGGTATTCATTGAAGCGATAGAGGAGGCGCTGCGTGCCGCCGCGCGCCGAGTTTATGGTGCTGATGCTAATGTCTCTGTCGAGATTAATTTAGAGAAAGGTGATATACGCTGTTATGTCCCGAAGAAAGTCGTTAATATTATGCGTGATTTCTCGACAGAGATTCCGATTGAGCAAGCATTGAAACTCCAAGAGGACATTGCAGTCGGGGAGATACTGGATGTCGAAATCAACCCGAACGAGTTTGGACGGATTCCGGCACAGTTAGCGAAGCAAATTCTTTTCCAGAAAATCAAGCAGGCGGAGCGCGAAAAAATCTATCAAGAGTTTGCGGGGCGCGAAGGCGATGTTGTCACAGGTTATGTTCAACGTTTTGAGCGTGGTGGTATCATTTTGGATCTTGAGCAGACAGAAGCGTTTTTACCGCCTCGTGAGATGCCAAGATCCCAGAACTACGAGCGTGGTAAACGTTTGCAATGTCTCATTCTATCTGTGAAGAATGAGATGCGGGGTCCCCCGATTATTGTATCTCGAACCCATCGGGATTTGGTATCGATATTATTTGAGCAAGAGGTACCAGAAATCTATGAAGGTCAGGTTCAGATTATGGCGGTTGCGCGTGATCCTGGGAATCGAGCGAAAGTTGCTGTCAGGGCGACAGAAGAGGGTATCGATGCCGTAGGCACGTGTGTTGGTGTCAAGGGGATACGCGTCCAGACGATCGTTGGTGAACTTGATGATGAGAAGATAGATTTATTGGAATGGAGTGAAGATGCGAGCGTCTTTATTGCAAATGCTTTGGGGGCTCGAGTTGGTGTGCGTCGGGTTGAACTGAATGAGAAAGATAGGAGTGCGCTTGTGATTGTTCCTGACAATCAGTTGTCTTTAGCGATTGGACAACGAGGACAGAATGCGCGACTCGCTGCGAAATTGACAGGTTGGAAGGTCGACATAAAGGGTGAATCTGAAGATACTGTTTCGATTAATGAACTCTTTAAACCGGAAGACTCCGATGATACATCTGAGCAAGTCTCAGACAGTGAAGAAGAAAGTCCTGACCAAAGTCTGCCAGAACAGGAGACTGCCGATGTGCCGGATTCAGCAGAGGCAGAACAGGTCGTTGAATTGTCGGCGGACGTTGAGATAGACGCACACGCGGATGCTGTTGAAATTGAAGTCGCAGAGGGTCCGGACGCCGAGAAAGAGACGGACACATCTGCCTCTCCTGAGAGTGATGATTTTGATACTGAGTCTTAAAAGTGGGTGGAGTCATTGAGGGATGTTATTCGCACTTGCATTGGATGCCGTAGGAAATTACCGCAGAAAGCATTGGTTCGGTTCATGTGTCAGGCGGATGGAAAATTGCAAATTGACAGTCAAAAGAAGTTAGGCGGGCGTGGTGCTTACGTTTGTCTCTCTCAAGACTGTATTCAGAAAGCTTTTAAGTCTCCCAAACGGATTAATTCTTTATTACGTGTGCAACTGACAAGTGCGGATATCGCGCGGTTTGAACGGGTGCTTCTTCAAAGGACCCAACAGTCCATGGGTACAAAGGAAGAACAGGAGGTATTACTATGAACAAAGCCCAACCCCAGCGGGGGAAACCCGCCAAAGGGAGTCGAGAGAAAGATCAAGTCTCTGGTGGTATACGGGTTTATGAATTGGCAAAAGAATACAATCTAACAAACAAGGAACTTATCGCTCTGCTTGAGGAGCACGGCGTTCGCGTTAAAAGCGGGATGAGTGCCCTCGATGAGGATACCGTCTCCCTTATCGAATCAGAATTGGCTAACAAACCGGGCGAAGATACCGTTTCTACGTCCGAAGACGTCGCTGAAAACGCCTCAGAGTCCAAAGAAACTGACGCACCCGATGGCTTGCAGGTCGTGGAAGGCACAACTGTTGCTGACCTCGCGGCATTGCTGGAATTGCAGCCGCCAGCGTTGATTATGCGCCTCATGAAGTTGAAAGTGATGGCTAACATAAATCAGCGGCTTGATTATGATACGCTTGTGATGCTTTCGGAGCACTTGGGTTTTAAGGCAGTTCGGTCGAAAACCCTTGAAGAGGAGTTATTGGCAGAGATACCGGATGACCCAGAATCTTTACGACCTCGAGCACCCGTCATCACAATCATGGGACATGTGGACCATGGTAAAACCTCTCTTTTGGACTCTATTCGTCAATCAAATATCAGTGAATCTGAAGCGGGGAACATAACACAACATATTGGGGCATATCACGTAACATTAAAAGGTGGGAGTATCGTTTTCTTGGATACACCGGGGCACGCTGCTTTCACCGCGATGCGAGCGCGCGGAGCGCAAGTGACCGATATTGTCGTTCTCATTGTTGCAGCCGACGACGGCGTCATGCCGCAGACAATTGAGGCGATTAGTCACGCAAAAGCCGCAAAGGTTCCCATTGTCGTCGCAATTAACAAAATAGATGTCCCCGGCGCGCGTCCAGACTACGTCAAGCAACAATTGGCAGAACAGGAACTCCTGCCAGAGGACTGGGGTGGACAAACAATTTGTGTTGAAACCTCCGCTATAGATGGAACAGGGATTGACTTTTTACTTGAAATGCTCCTTTTGGAAGCAGCTCTGTTGGAACTCAAAGCCAACCCAAGTAAGCCTGCGCGAGGTGTTGTGATTGAAGCAGAGGTTGACAAAGGACGCGGTGCCGTCGCAACCGTCCTCGTCCAGTCAGGCACATTGCGGGTGGGTGATGTTTTTGTTTCAGGTAGGTATTCCGGAAAAGTGAGAGCAATGATGGACGATTTCGGGAAGCGTATGAAAGCAGCTGGACCTTCATCCCCTGTTGAAGTGCTCGGTTTTACTGGCGTCCCAGAAGCAGGTGACAGATTCTATGTCGTCGAGTCCGATAAGGATGCACGTACTATCAGTGAGACCCGCCAGGACCAGTACCGCAATGAAAAACTCGGTGCAAATAGCCACGTCAGTTTGGATAATCTATTCCAACAAATTCAGGAAGGTGAAATCAAAGAGTTGAACGTTGTTCTTAAAGGCGATGTGCAAGGTTCCGTGCAAGCCGTTGCGTCATCTTTGCTCGAATTGAGTACCGATGAGGTTAAGATCAATATTATTCATCAAGCAGTCGGGGGAATCACTGAAACCGACATTTTGCTCGCCTCTGCTTCTGACGCGATTGTCGTCGGCTTCAACGTTCATCCTACAACGGAGGCGGTGCAGGCTAAAGAGATGGAGGGGATTGATGTTCGTACCTACAACATCATTTACAATCTCATCTCCTATATTCGTTCTGCTATGGAAGGCCTGCTTGATCCTGAGGTCCGAGAAGTCGTTATCGGGCGTGCTGAAGTCCGTGAATTATTTAAAGTTCCACGCCTCGGTTTGGTCGCTGGTAGTTACGTCAATTGGGGACGAATTTCCTACAACCAACCCCTGCGTATCCTTCGCGACAATCGACTGATTCACGAAGGTAAAGTCAATTCGCTACGCCGGTTCAAGGACAATGTGAATGAGGTGCAAGCGAACTACGAATGTGGCATAGGGATAGAGACGTTTGCGGATTTGAAAGTCGGTGATGTTCTTGAATGTTATGTTCACGAACACATCGCGCGCTCACTGTCGTAAATCGGTTCTGTTCCTATAGTAGCGTATTTTCATAAGCCGTGCGGTCGTCCATCGCACCCACAATTAACTGACACTTTCATGCACATTGGTGTTTGTAAAATTCGTCTCCGAATCCCGGAAAGCCACTCACTGAAAGCGAAACGCCGGGTTGTCAAAAGTCTCATCGCGAGACTCAAAAACCGCTTCAACATTGCTATCGCTGAAGTTGAAGCATTGGAGGCGCATCAGTTCGCCATATTAGCTGCCGTTTCAGTTTCCAACGATGTTGTACATCTGAATAAGATTATCTCGCATCTCATCTCTTTTATTGAGACGAATGCCGATGCTGAATTAGTAGATTACGAAACGGAGTTTTTCTTTTGATAAAATTTGCATGCAAGAGGTAGAATTGATATGGTAGAAAATAGAAGACAAGATCGGGTAGGTGCCCTCATTCAGCGAGAATTAAGCGAACTTATCCAACGCTCTGTTAAGGATCCGCGCGTCGCGTTTTGCACTGTCACACAGGCATCCATGTCCCCGGATCTGAAGTATGTGGATGTGAAGGTGAGCGTTATCGGCGATGAGGAGCAGAAAAGCAAGACGCTTGCAGGTTTAAAGAGTGCAGCAGGCTTCCTGAGACGTGAGATTGGAAATCGTCTGACGCTTCGGTATTCGCCGGAGCTTCGTTTCGCTATAGATGAATCCGCTGACTATCTCTTTAAAATAGATGGGCTTCTCAAGTCTGTGACGACTGAAGACGAAACTACGTGATAGACCCAAGCCTAAAGACTTGGGCTTCTGCAAAGTTGTTTTTCTTTACAGAAGCATTCGTGGACCTCAAACGACATTGCTTTTGTTTTGAGAATGTCGGATCGGAGTCGAAAAGGTAAGCCATGCA
>JAGWBV010000014.1:13639-56323 GCA_021295715.1 Candidatus Poribacteria bacterium
ATGCCGAATACACTCCTATTAAACCACATTTTAGACTGAATGTCAAGGAAAAAATGAACGTTTTGGTCCTTTCCAAGAGGGCGGTGTCGTAGGAAAATCAGGCATCTGCAACGAAGTGGCAGATGGTAACGGTTTCGTTGGAGAACCGACCGAAGGAAACCCAACGAAACCCCCGATTTTCCTAAACATCCCAAACCTAAAGGATTGGGTTTTGACACCGAAGTTAGATAAGAAACGCAGCGATGCTTCATGAACACCCTACAGATGGATAATACACACGAATACCAAGCACTCCTTACCTTATTTGACCAATACCATACCTTCGCGCTTTCAACGCACATTAATCCCGATGGTGATGCAATCGGTTCCGAATTGGGACTTTACCTTTTCCTTAGAAAATTGGGTAAATCCGTAAAGATATTTAACTCGGATGTCGTCCCACCTAACTACCGATTCCTCCCGTTTTGGGATAGCATTGAGAACACGCATTCCGTTGGAACATATCGTCCTGAAGTGTTGATTGTGTTAGACGCAAGTACCCTGGAGCGAATTGGAAAGGGACTTTCCCGATCCTTGTATCCTATACACAACCTCATTAACATTGACCATCACGCCACTGCAGAGGCATTCGGCGACATTAACCTCATTGTCCCTACAGCTTCTTCCACTTCAGAGATCGTTTACAAACTCATTAAACACCATCAACTCCCGATATGCGAAGCGTGTGCGCTTTGTCTCTACACAGGGTTGATGTTTGATACCGGCTGTTTTCGACATAGTAATACCACAGCCGAGACCCATCAAATTGCCGCAGAATTAATTGGGATTGGCGGCTTCACTCCGGATGAAGTCTATCGGAATGTCTATGAACAGGTCCCTGTTGCTAAAATGCACCTGTTGAGTGAGGTCCTCAGTACGTTGCAAATAACAGATGATGGAAAGATAGCATCGGTGTATGCAACACAAGCAATGTTTCGCAAAACTGGAACGGCTGCTGATGCGGTGGAGGGTGTTGTGAATCAGATCCAAGCCATTGCGGGTGTTGAGGTGGCACTCTGTGTGTCTGAGATGACGAATCGAAGTACAAAAGTGAGCCTGCGAAGCCAGGAATACGTTGATGTGAGTCAACTTGCCGCAGAGTTTCAAGGTGGCGGACACGCCCGCGCCGCAGGATGCCGGATTGCCATGCCCTACCCATTAGCCATTGCCACCCTTGTTCAAGCTTCACAACGCTACATTGATCCAAATCATCTGAGATATGGTGATTGCCAGAAGGATTGAGCAACGTGGAAAATGCCGGTAGTGGGAGCGATTCACAGGTCGCAATCACATCTTATAATCTGACGGATATAGTTGAATTTGACAGAGAGACGGCTGTCACTTTCGGTGTGTTTGATGGAATCCATCTTGGACACCAAGCCGTTATTAATGCCCTTCTTAAACGCGCTGCGCATGATAACCTTACGAGTGTATTGGTTGGTTTCTACCCACACCCACTTGCCTTCCTGGCTCCAGAGCGGTGCCCCGCTATCCTGACCCCCCTCTCCAAGCGTGTCGAAATACTTCACCAATTTGGTGTTGATGAGATCGTCATGCTCAGTTTTGATGCCCAGATTGCATCAATGTCTCCTGAATCCTTTGTAGCGCGCGTGCTTTTAGATAAATGTCGAGCAAAACACATCGTTGTTGGATATGCGTGCCAATTTGGAAAAAATCGGGGCGGCAATGCAGAACGATTGGTGGAACTTAGCAAGGAATATGCATTTGATGTTTCTATCGTGCCTCCGACAGAAGTCGATGGAGCTCCCGTCCATAGCACTCGGATCCGAGAAGCACTCGCACAAGGTGATCTTCAGCAGAGTTCCGAGTTATTGGGACGCCCCTATTCCTTGATCGGCACTGTCGTTCATGGTGAGGGACGTGGCAGGGAAATTGGGTTTCCTACTGCGAATATAGAGACCCAGAATCAAGTCTATCCGCCTAATGGTGTTTATGCTATCCGGGCAAAGTTAGAGGAACGGTGGTTGGACGGGGTATTGAATATCGGCATGCGTCCTACGTTTAACGGTGTAAATATTCAGGTGGAGGGACACTTCTTCAATTTTGATGAAATTATCTACGGTAAATGCGTAGAAATATTCTTCGTGGAGAAGATTAGAAGTGAAAAGAAATTCGCACGTCCAGAATTTCTGATTCAACAGATACACCGCGACATCGCAGCAGCGACGGAAATTCTCGCGTCGCCGACTTCCTCGTAGGTGATGCTCTTTAAACGTAGGTGTCACCAAAGGATGATGAGTTTAATTTGAATTTTGCGTTGATTTGTGATATTATATATGTATCAAATATAGGTAGAGAAGGGAACGATCTCCCGAATGCGACTTAGTTTTCATCCATAGATAATGTTTTATCAAGCCCGGATGTCTCGTCGTATTACCTTTACGAGATATCTCGCCTTGGATTTAGCAAGTTTCGTAAACTTGCTATAACAAAAGTGAGTTGTTCCACCCAAAGGAGGTGACGTAATTGGCAATTGATGCAGCAGAGAAGAAGGAATTAATCCAAAAGTACCAGACCCATCAACAAGACACTGGTTCCCCGGAGACTCAAGTGGCAATTTTGAATGCGCGTATTAAACAGTTGACTACGCATTTTCAGACCCACCGAAAAGACTATCACTCGCGCCATGGGCTTTTCCGATTGGTTGGCAAGCAGCGCCGCTTGTTACGGTATCTTTACAAGAAAGACGCAACACGCTATTACCGTTTAATTAATGAGCTTGGAATTCGTGACACTATCGGATCGAGGAGGAGTTAGATTTTATACGGGTACCGAGCGAGTTTGTCGTCTCGGTGCCAAGCGGGCCCACACCAGTCTTATCTTGCGATACATGTCGTAGGAATTGTCAGAGCGGTATTGTATGATGTTTAAAGATTAGACACATTGCTTGCAAATCGACGAGACTTTTCCGGTGACGGCTGTTCTTAACCGCTTTTTACAGTCTATACTTGGTGACACGACGAAATAAATAGGAAATACAGGAGTAGTATATAGAATGAAAGTTGAAATGCAACTTGGGAGCGAAAAGTTATCAATTGAAACCGGAAAAGTTGCGAAACAGGCAGATGGTGCCGTTTGGGTGCAATACGGTGGAACGGTTGTTTTAGTCACGGTGGTAGCCGATGATGCTGAACATGACCTCGATTTCTTTCCTTTAACCGTAGATTACCGTGAAAGGGCATACGCCACTGGAAGGATACCGACAGTTTACGGTAGGCGCGAACCACGTCCAGGAACATCAGAACAGTTGGTCGCTCGTTTAATTGACCACTGCATTCGCCCTCTCTTTCCAAAGGACTTTAAAGCTGAAGTACAAGTTTTATGTAACGTGTTTTCATCGGATGGTATTCATCCAGCAGATGTTCCTGCTCTTATCGGAACCTCTGCGGCATTGTCGATTTCCGATATCCCCTTTAATGGACCCGTTGCTGCTGTCACCGTCGGAAAAGTTGAAGACCGGGTAATCATCAACCCGACTTACGAAGAGTTGCACGCCTCAAGTATAGAATTGTTCGTCAGTGGCAAAGCGGATGCCGTTATGTCTGTCGAAGGTGGTGGACATGAAATCCCTGAAGATGAAGTCATTGAAACAATTATCACCGCCCACACGCAGATACAAGAAATCATCAAACTTCAAGAGGGGTTAGCTGCGGGTTGTAGTAACACAAAACGCGACTATGCCTCTAAAAGTGTCAAGTCTGACCTGAGTAGTCGTGTTCGAGATCTCGCGACGACCCGTATTCGGGAATCGATCGGGATGTCAGACAAGAAGTCGCGTGAGGATTACCTCGAACAGGTGCAGACAGAAGTACTCTCAGAAATTCTTGAGGATACACCAGAGGAAGTCGATCCGAATGCAACAAAAGATACCATCACCATCTTAAGTGAAATCGAAAAAGAAGAGATGCGTGAAGCGATTCTTACGCAGGGGAAACGTGTTGATGGTCGAGGTGTAACCGACATTCGCCCGATTTCAGGAGAAGTGGCATTACTTCCACACACTCACGGCTCCGCTTTGTTTAGCAGAGGGCAAACACAGGCACTCTGTGTAACAACACTCGGTACATCCGGTGATGAAGATGTACAACGCGGTCTTGATGGCGAAGTAAGACGCTCCTTCTTTTTACATTATAACTTCCCACCCTTCAGTACGGGGGAAGTCAAACGCATGATGGGACCCGGGCGCCGCGAAATCGGACACGGGGCACTCGCGCAAAAGGCACTGGAACCGGTCATCCCGGATAAAGAAGATTTTCATTATACCATTCGAATCGTCTCTGAGATTTTGGAATCTAACGCCTCATCTTCAATGGCAACTGTCTGCGGTGCAACACTCGCACTGTTAGATGCAGGTGTCCCACTTAAAAGACCCGTTGCGGGGATCGGTGTCGGTCTTATCAAGGAAGGTGAACAGGAAGCCATCCTTACCGATATGCTCGGAACTGAAGACTTTCTCGGCGATATGGACTTCAAAGTAGCCGGAACCAGTGAAGGTGTCACGGCTATACAGATGGACATCAAGATTGAGGGTGTTACGCCTGAGTTGATGCGTCGGGCAATTCATCAGGCAAGAGAGGCGCGTCTTTCAGTCATCGAACAGATGAATGCTGTCATAGCTGAACCGCGTGCGGAGTTGTCCCCCTACGCCCCTCGCATTTATTCTCTCCAAATTGCGCAGCAGAAGATCAAAGATCTCATTGGTCCGCGTGGTAAAACTGTGCAGGGCATCCAAGAAGAAACAAACACGACCATCAATATCGAAGATGATGGGACTGTCGAAGTTGCTGCGACAAGCGCAGAAGATGTGAAACGTGCAGAAGAGAAGATTCGGGCAATCACCGCTATGCCTGAGATTGGCAAGGAATACACCGGTAAGGTGGTCCGCACGGCACCCTTTGGAGCGTTTGTTGAAATCCTGCCCGGTAAAGATGGACTTGTTCATATTTCACAGATGGGAGACGGATATGTCCGTCGCGCAGAGGATGTTATGCAGGTTGGTGACGAGGTTACCGTTCGCATTCTCACGATTGACGACCAGGATCGCGTAGATCTGACACTTGTTGCCGCAGGTGGTGTCCCTGTTGCGGAACTGAATATTGGATCAGATGACGATCGCGGCGAGGTCGGATCCGATTGGAATGCTTCCAGAGAATCCCGAGACTCCGGTGGGCGCTCTAACTACCGTGATAATCGTGATAACCGTGATAATCGTGATAATCGTGATAATCGTGATAATCGTGATTACCGTGACAGACGTTCTAATGACTCACGCGAACGGCGCGGGAATCGCTATGATCAACGTGACAATTCTCGCGATTTCCGGAATCAACGCTCACCGCGCATTCCCAAAGGGCGTTCTCGGTAGTACAAAACGCATTGTAACAACCAACTCACATAGAAATCGAAGTAGGGTGAAGGGCAGTTCCTTTACCCTATTTTTATATTTAAGCCCCAATACCATTGGCTTTCGGTAATTGATCTTGTAGTCAAATCGGATTAAATATTTTGCATGTTCCCCGCACTTATGCTATAATATGAACATTATAAAGCGATCTGATCTTTAGGCAAAAACGATACAGCCGCCCGTATAGACGAAGTAAAACACACCACCGAAATGAGGATAAACCGATGAGATCACGACGGAATCTAACGAAACACGCTTTTGATAAAGGCGATTTACTCGATCAGAGATGGCTCACCTATCTTTTAGCCGTTGTTCTAATACTCCTTGTTCTTGTCTTTGTTGTGCTATTGTCGCCGACTTATAAACGGTACGTTGTTGATACTGTCAAATCTGTGTTTTATGGTGGAAAACAGACAGCACCACGACCGAGAGCTGCCCCAGTAAATTTTCAGCGACCTGTCTTAATAAAGGGGCTAATGTTTTAAACGGAACAGACAAAAATTGGGCGATTCGGAGGCACGAAACTAACTTTAGGACACCCGTCGGATCGCGTTTTCCGACAAAATTCGGGAGAGAAAAATGTCTAAAACGTTGTTCATCTTAGTAGGATTACCGATTTTGTTAATTTTGATTTCTGGGTGCGGTTATGTTTCCAAATCAGAGTATCTGGAACACATTTCAACCATTCGTATTACACCTATTGAAATCCTGGATGCTGATTTTGCTTATGATAACGCCTCACAGCGCCCTAATGATGAAGTCATCCATGAGAAACTCACCCAACGCTTCAACCGTAAATGGCGAGACGGAAACGATGCCGAATTTACGATGCGGATACAGGATTACAATGTAAAGGAGCACGGATTCGGACCTAACGGCGAGGTCGAACTCGTGCGGATGACGCTTCAGATAGAGTATCAATTTATAGATAGGATCCGGGGTCAAATTATTGACGAAAGTGATAACTACCTCCAAGTTCACGATTTCTATATTGTCCCAAATCGGGCTGAACCGATGGAATCCGGTGAAGAAGCCAGAAGGCTTATTGTAGAAGAGTTGATTGAGGACCTTTACAATCAGTTGGCTGAGCAGTGGTAGTAGCAGAGCTGAGTGCTGGAGTCCTCGTCCCATGAAACATAAAACAGAATTCCCTTCTCAAAGACTTCATCGTTTTTCACTTTGCTTGGCTTTTTTTTGCAGTTTGGTGCTGATCTCGTGCGGTGAAGAGCACGGAAATTGGACGGCTGTTCAACAGGAGGGTGCGTATATTTACGGGGTCTGGCACAGCACGACCTTGAAGAGAGCGGAACAGGCGATGCAGGAGGTTTTTGAAAACATTCGGAGCACATCGATACAGCCGACAGAATCGCGAAAGGTGCGAGACGTTGGGAAAACAGATACTTCGCCTGAACTTCTCTTACCGAGCGATGGTGAAATATTGGATTGGGTACAGTCGCGCGCACCATCAACCAACGAAGGCAAAACCCTTTATCGGTATAGAGCCGCGGAACCGGATTTGTTCTACGCTTACGGTTTCCAGCGGCAGGCGGAGGTGGAGTACCAAACGCCTCGATTCGGTTCAAAGCCTTTGATTTTGCTCGAAATTTTCGATATGGACACACCTGAAAATGCATTTGGGATTTATAACTTTCACATCTATCCGCAAGTAAAATTTGAATGGGTGGGCAGCAAGGCGATCCTTTCGGGCGGGTATCTCCGGTTCTCAAAAGGGAAATATTTTATTCAGATCGAAGGCTACGAATTCGCGACGGGTATTCGTGAAGCGATGATTCTACTCGCCAAAAATATCGCCTCACGGATTAAAGAACCTGCTTCAGAATCACCAATGCTTACTTTACTTCCAAGCAATAAGATGAGTGGAAGCGTCAAGTTATTCCGATCGAATTGGGCACTGCGTCAAATTTACAACACGTTGCCCGTCAATGTGCCAGAACTGAGTGATACAGCCGTCGGCGTATCTGCTCGTTATCAGGATAATCCAGATTTAAAAAATTGGATGGAGGCACAGATCGTTTTTATCATCCGTTTTCCCGACGCTTCAGTGGCAGAATCTGCCTATACTGCTTACCAAGATTCTGTGATGGAGAAGGCTCTGCCTCTTGAAGTTGGCACAACTGGACCGATCCTTGTGAACGAACCTTTAATTCCCTAAAGTTTTAACTCACGTCGTTTCTCCGCAAGGAAAATTAAAAATAGGAGTTTCTCATGCGAGGAGATTTTGAAGCGTATCTCAACGATTCATTTCGTGATGAAGATGGAAACCTGAATTTAGCATCACTGTTGGCATTAGAAGATGAAGCCGACATGGATGTTGCGGTTATAATGCCGAATACCCAACCCCTTCCCCAAAATAGTGAACTTGCCGAGGCAATCCGCGGTAATTCGCGTGCACTCGGCTGTGCACTCGTGCATCCAACGGAACCAGAACCCGTTGAGCAGGTTAAGTTGGCAGCCGAGGCATGGGGAATGCGCGGCATCAAACTGATGCCTGCAGTTCACAACTACAACGTGGATGATGAAATGGTGCGTCCTATCGTTGAAGCTGCCCGTGATTACGGACTTATTGTCTCAATTCATTCCGGACCCAACAATTGCCATCCCAACCGGATCGGAACTGTGGCAAGTTGGGTGCCAGAAACCCCAGTTATCATGGATCACATGGGATTTCCGGACGATTTAGATTCTGCCATCACTGTCGCAAAAGCGAACAAAAATATATCGTTGGGGACGACTATCTTACGCTTTCATCGGCGGTGGGGAACGGATCCAGACGCGGTTGTTCCAACGGAAGTAAAAGACGCAGTTGATGCGCTTGGACCTGAACAGATAGTCTTCGGTTCTAATTTGCCTGAGTACCGTCCCATTCAGGTTATCAACGCCCTGAAGCGTTTGGAACTCGGCGATGATGCTGAAGCACAGATTTTCGGTGGAAATCTCGCTCGTATCTATGGACTTTAAAAAAAATGAAACGAACGCCCCTTTATGAGGTTCACAAAGGTCTCAATGCGAAATTCACTGAATTCGGCTCTTGGGAGATGCCTCTCCAGTATAGCAGCATTGTTAAGGAACATTTGGCTGTCCGGAGCATCGTCGGTTTGTTTGACCTCTCGCATATGGGAGAGATTGAAGTTTCTGGACAAGGCGCGAACGAATTGGTGCAGAAACTCAGCACAAACGATGTGAGTCGTTTAAGCAACGGGCGTGTGTTGTACACCCTATTCTGCAATGAAACAGGTGGAATCGTTGACGATTTACTCGTTTACCGACATGCTGATAACTGTTATATGCTTGTGGTCAACGCCGCCAATATTGAAAAAGATCTGGCGTGGGTGGAGACCTATAATGATACAGGCACAGAAGTAAAAGACATATCTCAGGATACGGCTCTCATTGCGCTACAAGGTCCACAGGCAATAGACCTTCTGAATTCTTTCGTTCCTGAACGAGATGTCTCCGAGATTCCGTATTTTCGGTTTGTGCTCGGTGAAGTTGCGGGCATCCCTACCGTCATTTCACGGACAGGTTATACAGGGGAAGTTGGCTTTGAGTTATATGTTCCTGCAGCGGACGCCGAGCGCTTGTGGGATGCTCTGTATCCTGTGGTCATCGCGGTAGGCGGTCAACCCGTTGGGCTTGGTGCGCGCGACACATTGCGTCTTGAAGCCGGACTTCGTCTCTACGGCATGGATATGAACGACAACACGAATCCGTTTGAGGTTGGACTGGGTCGATTCGTGAGACTTAAGAACCGACAATGTATCGGCAAGAGTGCACTCCTTGCACAGAAAAGGAAGGGCATCACGAAACAACTCATTGGATTTCAAATGCTTGATCGTGCTGTGGCGCGTGCTGGCTATACTATTTATCAAGGCGATGAACGCATAGGTTGCGTGACCAGCGGTGCTCCTTCGCCGAGTCTCAAATGTAGTATCGGTTTCGCCGCTATCGAATTGCGAGCTGGATCTGAAAATGAAAAAATTGATGTGGAAATTCGTGGTAAACTGCACCCCGCTAAGATTGTGGAGGTGCCTTTTGTTTCAATGGGAACGTAATTTTTTTATAAACATACAATAGAGAACATAATATGATTCCACAAAATTTAAGATATATGGAAAGCCATGAGTGGGTTAGACAGCAGGACGACATTGCTACTATCGGTATCAGCGATTATGCGCAATCGGAAATTCAGGATATCGTCTATGTTGAATTGCCTGAAGCTGGCACTGAACTCACACAGAAAACGGAATTTGGCGTGATAGAATCTGTCAAAGCCGCATTTGACCTCTATGCCCCTGTCAGTGGGGAAGTTATTGAGGTAAACGAATCCCTCCTTGATGCGCCAGAACAGGTCAATGAATCCCCTTATGATGAAGGATGGTTTCTCAAAATCAGGATGACTGACGCCAGCGAACTTGACGCGCTTCTTGATGCTGATAGTTATCAGGCACATATTGAGGCGGAACATGGATAAAAAACAGAAAAACGGAAGATCTTTCACAGATCGACACATCGGTCCTCGTTCAGAAGATATTGAATTGATGTTGTCAACGCTCGGTTATTCTTCAATGACTGATTTCATCGAAGATGTTGTGCCGGCGGACGTTCGTTTATCTTCCTCTTTCAGTTTAGATGGAGATGTCTCTGGGTTTTCAGAGTCGGAGGTGCTTGTTGCACTAAAGAAACTCGCTTCTCAAAACCAGGTCTTTCGCTCTTTTATTGGAATGGGGTACTATAATTGCTTTGTTCCACCAGTCATCCAGCGAAATATTCTGGAAAACCCGGGTTGGTATACCCAATACACACCCTATCAAGCCGAGATTTCACAGGGACGTTTGGAGGCACTGCTTAACTTCCAAACAATGGTGATTGATTTAACCGGTTTACCGGTCGCGAATGCTTCTCTTCTGGACGAAGCAACTGCCGCGGCTGAGGCGATGGGAATGTGCGTGGCAAATGCACCGAAAAAGATCAGTCGAAACTTTTTTGTGTCAGAAACCTGTCATCCACAAACAATCGCTGTTCTACAAACCCGCGCTGAACCCCTCGGCATTGAATTACAAATCGGGGACCATCGTGATGTCAATTTTGACACACCGATCTTAGGCGCTATCGTGCAATATCCCGCCACAGATGGTGCTATCTACGATTACAGTGAGTTTGCTGAACAAGTGCATGCCGCTGGCGGTTTATTCGTTACTGCGACGGACCTGTTGGCACTAACGCTCTTACGTCCTCCCAGTGAGTTTGGTGCTGACATCGCTATCGGTAGCGCACAACGGTTTGGTGTGCCGCTCGGATATGGCGGTCCCCACGCAGCCTTTCTTTCCACACATGAAGAGCTTAAACGGAGTATCCCCGGACGGATTGCGGGTGTTTCTCAAGATGCGACCGGCAAACCGGCTATCCGCTTGGCACTCCAAACGCGGGAGCAGCATATCCGACGCGAAAAAGCGACGAGTAACATTTGCACCGCACAGGTTCTGCTCGCTGTGATGGCGGGGATGTATGCAGTTTATCATGGACCCACAGGACTTAAGCAGA
The DNA here is from genome assembly GCA_021295715.1 of Candidatus Poribacteria bacterium. Lineage (NCBI taxonomy): Bacteria > Candidatus Poribacteria > Candidatus Poribacteria bacterium. The sequence continues at coordinate 24,666 of JAGWBV010000014.1, forward strand.
TCGCTGAACGCGTCCACTCCCTCACTTGCACATTACGGGCAGGACTTGACAAACTTGGGTTTGCAACAGGGAAATCACCCTGTTTTGATACCCTCTGCGTTGGTGTTCCGTCAGGAACAGTTGAGGCGTTACTCGAATCTGCACGTGCAAAACAAATCAATCTGCGGGCAATTGATTCAACACATATCGGTATCTCTTTAGACGAAACGACAACATCTGCTGATGTCGAAGAAATCCTGCGGGTATTTGGTGCGCGGACGAGTTTGGAAAGCGTTCCTGTAGGGGCAGGTCTTGTGCCTGTCCTTCCAATAGATTTGCAACGGAAGAGTTCCTACCTTACGCATCCTGTTTTCAATAGTTACCATTCCGAAACCGAGATGCTTCGCTATATCCACAAGCTTCAAACCAAAGATCTTTCCCTCGTGAATGCTATGATACCGCTCGGTTCTTGTACGATGAAACTCAACGCAACAGCAGAGATGGTACCGGTAACATGGAATGAATTTGGCGAACTCCACCCGTTCGCACCACAAGAACAAGCAGAGGGGTATCAGACACTATTTTCACAATTGGAGACGTGGTTAGCTGAAATAACCGGCTATAGTGGTATCTCATTGCAACCGAACGCGGGTTCACAAGGGGAATATGCTGGACTGTTAGTCATACGAAAATACCACCAGAGTCACGGAGCGTCACATCGGAATGTCTGTCTCATACCAACATCTGCTCACGGCACAAATCCCGCGAGTGCAGTGATGGCAGGTATGCAAGTTGTCGTTGTCACGTGCGATACGGATGGAAATATTGATCTCGAAGATCTCCAATTAAAAGCTGACAAGCATCGTGAAAATCTCGCTGCTGCCATGATTACATATCCTTCAACACACGGGGTTTTTGAAGAGAAAATTCGAGAAATTTGCGATATTGTCCATCAATCCGGTGGACAAATCTATATGGACGGCGCGAATCTGAATGCCCTTGTTGGCATCGGACAGCCAGCAGATATTGGCGCGGATGTATGCCATTTGAACCTCCACAAAACTTTCTGTATCCCACACGGTGGCGGCGGACCGGGGATGGGACCCATTGGAGTTAAAGCGCATCTGACAGATTTTCTACCGACACATCCACTTGTCTCTGTCGGTGGTGATGCTGGAATTGGTGCCGTGTCTGCTGCGCCGTGGGGAAGTCCGGGAATTTTGCCGATCTCTTGGGCATATATTGCGATGATGGGAACGCAAGGACTTACAGCCGCGACAGAAGTTGCAATTTTGAACGCTAACTATATTGCCAAACGGCTTGCCCCGCATTATCCTGTCCTTTATACTGGAAAGAACGGCTTAGTTGCTCATGAGTGTATCATTGATTTGCGTACCTTCAAGAAGAGTGCTGATATAGATGTGACGGATGTCGCAAAGCGACTGATGGATTATGGATTCCACGCACCGACTGTCTCTTGGCCCGTCCTGGGAACGATGATGATTGAACCGACGGAAAGCGAATCGAGAGCGGAATTAGAACGGTTCTGTGACGCTCTCATCTCAATACGTGAAGAGATAGCGGAGATTGAGGCGGGTGTCGCTGATCGGGTAGACAATGTGTTGAAGAACGCTCCGCACACTGTAGAGATGGTTACACAATCTGAGTGGCGGCACTCCTATTCCCGTGAGAGCGCTGCGTTTCCGAAACCTTGGGTCCGCGAGGCTAAATTCTGGCCAGCAGTCGCACGTATCAATGAGGTTTACGGAGATAGGAATCTTATGTGCGCCTGCCCACCACTTGACGAATATTAAAACGCAAACTAAACCAGTATCGGATTTATGTACCAAAAAGTTGAAACGTCCATTGTTCCTCCGCAAGGTACAATTGGCAGTTAGCGATTAGCGGTTAGCAGTCAGTAAAGAGGTCTTAGTCTCACACAGTTTACTTCTTAAGATAGCATCAAGACCCGTAGCTCACAATGTAATGGAGAGCGGATTTAAGGGACGCATTCGATAGTTGAAACGTCCTTTGTTCCTCCACAAGGTAAAATGAAAAAATGAAAGCGATAATTATAGGCGCAGGAGAGGTTGGATTCCATATTGCCAAACTTCTCACTGTCCAAGCTAACGATGTTGTTCTCATTGATGAGTCCGAGGCTGCCTGCGACCGAGTGAATGAACAATTGGACTTGCAAACGCTGCACGGATCCGGGGCATCCCCGCGTCTCCTGAAAACCGCTGGGATTGACGAAGCGGATCTCATCATTGCCGTTACGAATAGTGATGAGATTAATATACTCGCTTGTCAGATAGCCGGCAGATCCGGTGTCCACACAAAGATCGCGCGGGTCTCAAATCCTGACTACTTCTCCACGGAGAGTGGACTCACGCCTAAAGATTTCGGTATTGATCTTCTGGTGAATCCAGAGCAGCGCTGTGTTGCTGAATTTGTCCGACTCTTGCAGATCCCTGAGGCACGGGAGATTGTTGAATTTGAAGAAGGAAGAGTCCAGCTTGTTTCCTTTCGGACCAAACAGTCAAACCCGTTAATAGGAAAACCGCTCGCAGAGCTGGATGCAAGTGGTCTGCTTGCTGATATTCGTTTTGCTGCTATTAGTCGTCGTGGAAACCCCAATAACGGTAACCCGATCAGTAACGGCAGCAGACACATTATCATTCCAAGGGGAGCTGATGCTTTGCGACAAGGCGACGAGGTCTTTGTTATCGGCAGTGCGTTGGCAGTTGAGCAATTATTACGCATTAGCGGTATTACATTTAACCAGCAGCTGGACCGTGTTATCATTGTGGGTGCGAGTCCCATCGGTATTGGACTCGCCCGTGCGCTTGAAGAAAACGATACCAACGTCAAACTCATTGAAGCCGATCAAACACAAGCGCGACTTGCATCCCAAATGCTAAAGCGCACCACCGTTTTGCAAGGCGATTATCTTCAATTCAGACTCCTTGAAGAGGCAGGTATAGAGGGCGTTAACGGATTCGTCTCCGTTACAGGGGACGATGAAAACGATATTATGGCATGTATGACTGCCAAAGAGAACGGTGCTCAGCGTGTCCTCGCGCTCGTTCAACGACCAAGTTATCTTCCCTTGTTGGCACGGATTCCAAGACTTGATGGTGCCGTCAGTCGACATCTCACAGTTGTTAGCAATATCCTGCGGCTCATCCGTCGTGGCAATATAATTTCTGTTGCCTCGCTTCACGGTATAGATGCCGAAGTCATTGAAATTGTTGCTGGCGTCAACGCGAAGATTGTCCACAAGGAACTCTCCTCTTTCAGTACAAAATTTCCGGAAAATGCATTTATCGGTGCCGTTATTCGACGGGAAAAACTCATTATCCCGACCGGTCAATCTGTTATCCAACCTGCAGACCGCGTTATTGTCTTTAGTATGCCCGGTGCGATTCCGATTGTTGAAGATCTGTTCGAGGAGCGGAGAGACTAAATGGTTGTCAGTCGTCAGCGGTCAGTTATCGGTAAAGAGATGCTCTTGTGAAATCTATCCCAGTTCGGAGTATTCCAATAAACCGCAAATTGTTACATCAAGCCCTCCCAACCCACAACTGATAACCGATAACTATTAAAATGAGTCTTAAATTAATCGCCTATACGCTTGGGAATCTGCTAATTTGTCTCGCGGGAACGATGCTGCTTCCTTTGGGAGTGGCTATCTATTATCAGGTCCATGCGGGTGAAACCGAGAGCAATTTGATGGCATTCGTCATCTCGACAATATTCACCTTAATTGTTGGTTTGGCTCTCCGTTTTAGTATTCGCGCACGACAGGAAGAACTCGGCATCCGTGAAGGTTTCGCAGTCGTTGCTTTGGGATGGGTGACAGTTGCCCTGTTCGGCTCACTGCCCTACATATTTGCGGATGTGTTTCACGTTGATGGTCGCTCATCGTGGGTAGAGTTTTCCTTCTGTTATTTTGAATCTATGGCGGGATTCTCGACTACAGGTGCAACTGTCCTCACCGAAATTGAACATCTTTCACACGCCGTGCTTTTCTGGCGGAGTCTTTCCCACTGGCTCGGTGGGATGGGAATTGTTGTGCTTGCCGTCGCGATTCTTCCAATGCTCGGCATCGGGGGTATGCAGCTTTTTCGCGCTGAGGCTCCGGGACCGCAGACCGATCGACTCACGCCCCGTATTGCACAAACCGCTAAACTTCTCTGGGGCGTTTATCTCCTGCTCTCTCTTTTAGAAACAGTGCTACTCATGCTCGGCGGAATGTCGCTTTTTGACGCCCTCTGCCATACCTTTGGAACGATGGCAACAGGCGGATTTTCAACGAAAAACCAAAGCATTGGATACTACAATAGTGTTTATATCGATATGGTTATCAGCGTCTTTATGTTTCTTGCCGGAACTAATTTCGCTCTTCATTACCGCGCCCTACGTGGTGATGTCAAAGCCTATTTCCAAGATACAGAATTCAAATTCTATTGTATCGTTATCGCAGTGAGTATCACCTTAATCTCATGGAATACCATTAGATTTCAGGTCGATGGGGAAATCCCGTATGATTCCATGTGGACATCGCTACGCTATTCTACATTTCAGGTCATGTCTATCATCACGACTACTGGCTATGGGACTGCTGACTTTGAACAGTGGCCCGCCCTGTCCCAATTTATCCTTGTAACACTTATGTTCTACGGCGGATGCGCCGGTTCCACTGGTGGCGGTATAAAGCAGGTTCGATTCCTACTCCTTATCAAACAGAGTGGTGCCGAAATTAAACGCCTCCTCTTCCCACACGCTGTGCTGCCTATTCGCGTTAACGATCGAGTCGTCCCTCCCGAAGTGATGACAAATGTTCTCGGTTTCTTTTTCTTTTTTATCGGGATTTTTGCGATTGTAACGTGTATTATGGCAACTTTGGGGCTTGACCTTGTGAGTGCCGCTGGCGCGACAATCGCTACGATGGGAAACATCGGTCCTGGTCTCGGCAGTGTGGGACCAACTGATAACTACGCGCATATTCATACAGCTGGAAAATATGTTCTATCCTTCTGTATGTTACTCGGACGTTTAGAACTTTATACCGTCCTTATCCTCTTTTCACCGAATTTCTGGAAAAAATAATGAAAAAAACGAACACTGATAAACTACGCAGAGAATATAGAGCAGATGATGGACACCTGCTTGAAGAGAATGCTTCTCCTGATCCGTTTGAACAATTTGAAAAATGGTTCTCAGATGCGATTGCCGCCAAACTCGATCTGCCAGATGCCATGACCTTAGCAACGGCAACGCCACAAGGTATTCCATCTGCTCGAATGGTGGTTCTCAGAGGCTTTGATGCAAGAGGCTTCTGTTTCTACACCGATTATGAGAGCCAAAAGGGAAAGGAACTTGCGGAGAATCCGAACGCTGCGTTGGTATTCTATTGGCGTGAACTTGATCGGCAGGTCCGCAGCAGCGGCACTGTCGAAAAAATGAATGCTGAAGAATCAGATGCTTACTTTGCCTCCCGACCTCTCAGCAGTCAACTCGCCGTGTGGACGGAACGCCAAAGCCTTGTAATTACGGGGCGAGAAAATCTCACGGAGGGGTATCAGCAAGCAGAACAGACATATTCACAGGATACCATTCGGCGTCCGGCGCATTGGGGTGGATACCGACTCGTGCCGAATCTGTTTGAATTTTGGCAAGGGTGTCCAAACCGCCTCCATGATCGGCTCTGTTATACGCTACTGCCTGATGGAACATGGGAGATGAAACGTCTATCACCGTGAGTCCATCGTCCTGAAATTACAATGTAGCATGAACTATTAGTTTGTGATACGATAGGACGTATCAGTATATTGTGGATTTTGCTATAAAGGAGACTGGAGATGCAACTCACATCCATTATAGTCCTACTTTTTCTGCTTCCCTTTTCTGTCTTGGCAGGAACATTTTTGGAAACATTTGATGACAAAGATTTACAAGATTGGCAGGCTCTTACCATGGTGAATCTTGATGCTGCTCAAGCTGCTTGGGAGGTCCTTGATGGCCAACTTCAGGGGATAAGTCAGGCATCCTTGGTGAGTTTACTTACGATAGGGGATAAGGCATGGAAAGATTACATCGTCGAATTTGATGTCAAACCTATAAAAAAACATGGTCCAGGAAGCATAGCGATTGCGGTACGAAAGAAAAAGACATGGATCATAACATGTATGATCGGTGACATGGAGTTTCCAGATCCAGAATCAAAGGCTATCTGTTTCAGCGGTGACTTTCACGATAATAGATATGTGGTTCTCAACAGCGAAGCCGCTCCGTTGTTAACATTGGAAACATGGTCACATCTGAAATTGAGCGTTCATGGTACAACCTTTACCTTCTGGATTAATGGTAAGCGGATATTGGAAGCTAGAGATCAGGAAGCTAATTTTCTGACAGGTGGTATCGGTTTTGGGCTAGCGAACTATACGGCGCGCTTTGATAACATCACTATCACCGGCGACACTATTCCGAATAAGGGGCGGTTAGCCGTAACGCCCCAAGGAAAACTCGCGGCAACGTGGGGAAACTTGAAGCGGTTTTAGCCATCAGGATCCCGTGCCAATGCTGGAGCACGTCCCACGATCTGTCTTAACAGAGAAGTAGATTAGCGCGGATAACGCAGATTTTGCGGATTTAGCAGTCGTTTGTATTTTGCTTTTTCTTTATTTGAAAAATATGCTAAAATAATCTAACCTATTAACTAACCGAAAACGGAGATTTACCATGCGAAATAGGCGAGCTATACTCATCGGAATTCTGTGTGTTCTTTCTGTTGTCTCTGCTGCGTATGGGCAAGCTCCATCGGATTCGGGCGTTATAACGGTTACCAAAGATATAGATGTGTCGAAACTCGCCGAAAATGTAGAAGAATTGAACAGGAATATGAAAACTTTGACTGAAACTATTACGAAACTCGAAGGGAGTGTAACTGCCTTGAATACAACTGTGGTCGATATGCAAATAAGAATCGCAGGAATTGAGCGAGACACAAAAAATAACACTCGCTGGCAGTATGTAATCCTTGCAGGGATTTTCGGTCCCTTGTTGCTTTCTGTTTATGAAAAGAGGAAAAGGAACAAGGACGATAAGACCACTTCTACTCAAGTTGTTCAACCTAATCAGAGCACGGCTGCTGCTACGAATCCCGCACCGATAAGTGAGGACAAAACTGCTCCCTCCCCAACAGTGCCCTCAAAGTTCCCCGAAGGAAAAGAGTTGGAAGAGTACTTAAAGTCCGATTCTCATGCCACAAGCGAGAAAGTCTAATGGAAAGCATTAACAATGCAAATGGCAATGTCGAACCTGCCGAGAGCTACCTTAATAAAGGTAATGTGCTGCTCGATCAGAAAGATTATGAAGCTGCTATTTCGGCGTATGATAAAGCACTCGACCTAAACCCTAACCTTGCTGATGCCTATTTTAAGCGAGGGAATGCCAAGGACGAGATTGGACACTACTTTGAGGCTATTTCGGATTATGACGCTACTATCCGTCTCGACCCTGACGCTGCAAATGCCTACTACAATCGAGGGGTCTCGAAATCTAAGTTAGGGCATCCTGAAGCCGCTATTTCGGACTACAATGCATCTATCCGTCTCAATCCAAACAATGCAAATGCCTATAACAACCGAGGGATTGCGAAGGACGAGATTGGACACTACTTTGAGGCTATTTCCGACTATGATGCCGCTATCCGTCTCAATCCAAACGATGTAAATGCCTATAACAATCGAGGGATCTCGAAATCTAAGTTAGGGCATCCTAAAGCCGCTATCCTTGACTATGATGCGGCTATCCGTCTCAATCCAAACCCTGTAAATGCCTACTACAACCGAGGGAATGCCAAGACGAAGTTAGGGCTCACAGATGATGCCAAGCGAGATTTTCAGACAGCATTAAATTTGGCGGAAAAGATGGAAGACGAAGAACTGAAGTCCAAAATTATGAAAAGATTAGAGGATTTAGAGACGCGATAATCCTTGTAACCGATGTGGTTCGTAGTCGCGCAATTCATTGCGCATTTCTGGCTCAAAGCTCCGGCAAATTCCCAACAATCTCCACCGTCCGCAGACTCACATCAATAACCCGCCCAATCAAATCCACAATATACCGCGGCTCGGTTTCACGATTCGGGTCGTTCACGATCCCAGTCCGTTTGTCCGTCTTGACGCGATACTGGTCCACGACCCACTCCAACGCCGAACGCGTGCCTAACCGATAATCATGTACCTCCGCGGGGATGGCGTCCAGCGTCAAAAAATCGTTGTATTGCAACTGCGTCTTGTCTTTCGACAATTTCATTTTCTCGACCCGCCAATCGACCCGCATCCCCGGCGTTTCAATATATTTCAACTCATCATATTTCGGAACGGATTCATAGTTAACGTGGATGTCTGCCAACGCCTCGCCTGCGGTGGCAAATCCCCAAAAGTCTTCAGCGAACGGGATATGTGGCAAATCGCGCTTCAGGTTCATCTCGTATTTCTCGCGATAGGCGGGGTGATGCAAGAGACCGTAATTATAGTGGAAGATGTCCCACTTGGTGAGGGTGTCGTCGCCATAGTGGGTTCGGAATTCTGCCAATGCCCAATCGGTGATGTTCTCTTGTCGGTTCGTGCCGTCCTCGTCGTAGGTGTAGAACGGGAAGCATTGAGAATCGCCTGTAATATGGAGATCTGGAATTACATCAATCATCAAGGCATGAAAGGATAACTTTGTCCCTGGAGGGCTAACACAAATGACTTGATTTTCCGATTCTGGTGTGATGAGGTTATCCTCTATATCTTTCGCTTCCCAGTAGGCAAAGGGGAGTCCGTATTCGTCGAGGATTACACCGTCAATGACGATGCGGTTTCCCGCTACCGTGTGCATGGAATATTGCGGAACAAGTGTGGCGTTTACCTGCTGCGCGCAGGCTTGCAGTAGCGTATCAAAAGGCGAGCTAACCGCCCCTTCGTGTGTGATCGTGTGTTGTTTGTAATGCTGCAGCGTGGTATAATAGTCTCGGATTGCTTTATGATTGGGTTTGAGATTGAATTTCGGCATGAAGATATAATAGCAGATTGAGGGAAATACGTCAATTTTCATTTTTTTCTAAAAAAACTTGACAATGTTTTTGAAATATGAGAAACTATTAATCATATTAGAAAATTGTGTGTCTGAGTCGGCATTAACCTTTCACTTTGGCAAAGTTCTCAAGCCAAAATTTTAGATGTGTGAGGGAAACCAAATAGATTAGAAACAATGTTAATAGATTATCTTCCAATCTTACTACTGGGACTCTTCGCAGTCCTCTTTGCGGGTATTAATCTCGCCCTAACCCATATTCTTGGACCCAAACGCCCGAATCGCGTTAAACTCTCCGTTTACGAATCTGGTGTCCAACCAATCGGCGATGCGAGACAACGATTTACGATTCGTTTCGATCTCATCGCGATGCTCTTTATCATCTTCGATATCGAGGTGGTGTTTCTCTACCCGTGGGCTGTGGTCTTCAAGAAATTCTCTGAAACGAGTGGTTTATTTATTTTAGTTGAAATGCTGGTGTTTATTGGTATTCTTCTTCTTGGCTATATCTATGCTTGGAAGAAAGGAGGCTTAACATGGGATTAGATTTTGTTGGACAAGGTGCCGATCAGACGGATGGGAATATCATCACAACGACTATTGATAAGGTTGTTAACTGGGGACGCAAGAATTCGTTATGGCCCATGCCGTTCGGGACAGCGTGCTGTGCAATTGAGATGATGGCGACCTTGGCTTCCAAATTCGATCTCTCCCGATTCGGTTCTGAAGCAATCCGTTTTTCACCCCGCCAATCTGATCTGCTCATCGTTTCCGGCAGGATTTCCATCAAGATGATGCCTGTGCTAAAACGTATCTATGACCAGATGCCAGATCCGAAATGGGTGATTTCTATGGGGGCATGCGCTTCCTGCGGCGGTGTGTTTGACACCTATACTCTCATCCAAGGCGTTGATCAGTTCATTCCTGTAGATGTCTACATACCCGGATGTCCGCCACGCCCCGAAGATCTCATTGATGCGGTGCTACAGGTGCAGCAGAAAATCACCAGTGGTGCCTCACCTAAAGGAGTCGAGGTTGTTTATGAATGAAGAGCAAGAAGTCGAAGAACAATCGAAACCTCTCGTCCTTGAAAAATTAGAGGAACACTACGCAGATGCCCTTTTGGCGCAAGACGAAATGCGTGGTACTGCCGTCGTTGTTGTCCGGAAAGAACAGGCTTACGCTGTTTTGGAGTATCTGAAAACTGACGCTGAACTCGCTTATTCCTTTCTCGTTGATGTTACCGCAGTCGACAATTCTCAGATGGAATCCGAATTGATGCAGTTTGACTATGCGAGGTTTATGGTCGTCTATCAGCTCTATTCCTATCAGGGACAGTGCCGCCTCCGAGTAAAGGTGCCTGTCCATGAAAATGACCTGAATATTCCATCTGTTGCTCCATTGTGGAAAGGTGCGAACTGGTTGGAGCGTGAAACTTATGATATGTTCGGTATCAATTTTGAGGGACATCCTGACCTTCACCGGATCTTGATGCCGGACGATTTTGAAGGACACCCGCTGCGAAAGGATTATCCACTCCGCGGACGTGGCGAGCGCGAACGCTTTAATTTTGATAAACAGAATGCGTAAGACAAAATAGCGATCAGCCATCAGCCATCGGCAGAAGATGTTATTGTTTAACGAGGGAAACACTCAAGCAAAAACACCTCTTTGCTGATTGCTGAAAGGATTTTTTGAAAAAAATCCGACCTGACTGCTGATAAAAAAGGAGTCGTTTCTAAATAGGGCTTTTTCTGTGCTTTCTTTGGTATTTCTATGTTACGGCATTCGGAGGCGTTTTGAGAGGTTCAAGTCCTCTCTGCCGTATTCAGTCGTGTTGTGTAAAAACCAAGCACACCTGACAAAAACCACGTCGGTTCGGCTGGAAGGGTTCATATACGAGTGAGACGAACCCTGACAGTGTGAGGACACTCGGTAGTGATAAAGCGTCAGTCTTTCGAGGCTGACTTTGTGGGTTCCACCATACCACGCGTTTCCTTGTGGTATGCAGTTCGTGTGTGATTTCTGGCTATCGTGGTCAGGCAACACTGATTACACACAGGATTAGAACACGACGGTGTTCGTAAAAGGGGGTAGGATCCCTCTAAAAACCTATTGCTTTCCATAGATATACACGGAAAAATGTAGTTTTTTAGGAACAGTATTTTATGCAAGGTGGGCTGGAACGCGCCACAGGTGAGAGGATGGTTCTCAATTTCGGTCCGCAACATCCGGCAACACACGGCACCCTCCGTATCGTGTTGGAGCTTGACGGTGAATCCGTCTTGAAGGCGACACCACATGCCGGCTACCTGCATACCGGATTTGAGAAACTCGGTGAACATTTGGATTACAACCAGTACATTGTTGTAACCGACCGGATGAACTATCTGTCACCGTTGTCTAACAATTTCGGATATGTACTTGCTGTTGAGCAGTTGCTCGATATTGAAGTTCCAAAACGGTGTCAATACATCCGTATTTTGATGGCGGAGCTTTCACGCGTCGCAGATCACTTATTATGGTTGGGAACTGCTGCGTTGGACTTAGGAGCATTCTCTGTATTCCTCTATAGTTTCCGCGAACGTGAAAAGTTGTATAGCATCTTTGAAAAGACGACTGGCGCACGGTTGACGACCAGTTACACGCGTATTGGCGGTGTGCTTCGCGACCTCTACGCTGGGTGTGAAGAAGATATACGTCAATTCGTCAGTAACTTCCCGAAGGCGTTGAAGGAGACACATACGCTCCTCACACGAAACCGTATCTGGATGGATCGCACGAAAGGTGTCGGGTCCATTTCAGCTGATGATGCTATTAGCTACGGGTTAACGGGTCCCTGCCTCCGAGCCACCGGTGTAGCGCATGACATACGCAAGGCTGAACCGTACTCCAGTTACGATGAAGTCACATTTGATGTGCCAGTTGGAACCAACGGCGATGCCTACGACCGCTACCTTGTCCGGATGGAAGAGATGATTCAGAGTTGTGGTGTCATTACCCAAGTCTTGGATAATATGCCTGACGGACCCGTCAACCTCGAAGATAACAAGATTACGATGCCGAATAAGTCCGATGCGTATGGGCATATTGAGGGATTAATCCACCACTTTAAGGTTGTTATGGACGGACACGGCGTAGAGACGCCAACGGGTGAGCATTATTGTGCAACCGAGTCACCGAACGGGGAACTCGGATTTTATATTGTCAGTGATGGCAGCGGAACCGCTTACCGCATCCGTATTCGTCCACCGAGTTTCTTTCACTTCCAAGCACTCCCCCACATGTTAGAGGGCGGAATGGTTTCTGATACTGTGGCTGTTTTGGGAAGTCTGAATGTTATTGCTGGGGAATTAGACAGATAACAGTAGGATGGGTTGAAAGAAGAGAGCGCAGCACACTACCTCAAGGAAAATGAAATGGAAATGCATCTCGGATCTATTATGCTTTTTGTTAAGGATATGAAGTCTGTCATCGCATTCTATAGGGATGTCGTCGGATTAGTACCAGAGGAAGATCAGCCGTTCCCAGAACATCGTTTTTTTCGCTTTGATACAGGTGCTTGCAAATTGTGCCTCCATAGCGCAAGCAAACCGAACGAGGGGCGACAAAAACTGGTCTTCCACGTTAAGAGCGTCAGTGCCGTTCATCAGCACCTGAAGTCGAAAGGGAAGCGATTACGAAAACTTGAAAATGAGGATGGGCGCGCCATTTTCGACATCCGAGATCCAGAAGGTAACCGTATTCAGTTTCACGGCAACTACTAAAACGAACGATATTTGGTAATTTAAGTTAAGAGAGACCATTTACGAAGCATTCATAGAATGTTCCACTTTTCGCCAAATTACTTTTTTTTGCAGTGGAAAATTAAATAAAAAAACATCGATAAACCCTTGTAGTTAGAGGGTTCTCTGGCGAATATCTTTTGTGCACTAAATGTTACACTATCGTAACATTTTTAAATGAAAAAGAAACTATTAGAAACCCAATTCGCGCTTTGCATCAAAAACAGCGGTTGTGAAGACATAGAGAAGCGAAAATTCTACCAAATTCTGCCTGATGAGGAAGCGGCTTGTGAGGGGTATCTTCGAGTCATTGATGAATCTTTGGAAGACTATTTATATCCCGAATCCTATTTCATCTTTATTGAACTACCTCCCAAAGTACAGGAGGCGTTCATAGCGGCAGTCTAAGTATTCTATGATCCAGTTAGCGGCGTTTTGTTTTATGTTTTGCCATTTTAGTTCAGAAGTCGTGAACCGGAGTTCGCTCTCGCTAAATGTCGATTGCCCAATAAAGGAAAACGTAGATGTCAGATGCACTCATTCAAATTGAAACGCCTTTCGCGTTTAATGAAGAAAATCAACGTGAATTCGACGCGTTGATAGGGCGGTATCCCGTTAAAGAAGCGGCGATGCTTCCAACACTCCATATCGCGCAAAGACAGGCAGGGTACATTACCCCTGCTGTCATGAAGTATGTCGCAGAGCAACTTGAGGTCTCTGTGATGAAAGTCAAGGATGTCGTCACTTTCTATCCGATGTTCTTTGAGGAACCGGTAGGAGAGTACGTCATTCGGATATGTCACACCCTTCCTTGTGCATTGCGAGACTGTAAGGGCGTTTTGGAACATCTTAAGACGAAACTAGACACGGATGTCGCTTCCGAAACCAATCTCGCGAAAGGCACAACTGCTGACGGAAAGTTCACGATTATGAAAGTGGAATGTCTTGCTTCCTGCGATGTCGCTCCTGTTATTATGGTAAACGACGATTTACATAAAAATTTAACCCCGGAAAAGGTTGATGAAATCTTAGACAATCTGTAGAGGAGAAAGTATGGTTCAAGAGAGACGAATTCTCTACGAGCATCTGGATGTGCCTGATATAAACACGTTCGATGTCTTTCGACAATACGACGGTTACACGCGTTTTGAAAAGGCAATCGCCGAATATCAACCAGACGATATTGCTAAAATGGTAATGGATTCCGGGTTGAAAGGTAGAGGTGGTGCCGGATTTTCAACAGGCTTGAAATGGAGTTTTGTTCCAAAAGACATAAAACCGTGTTACCTCTGTTGCAACGCTGACGAAAGTGAACCCGGAACATTCAGTAACCGCTACGTTTTAGAAAAGAATCCACACCTATTAATTGAGGGTATCCTGATTTGCTGCTATGCGATGGGCATTGAGACGACTTATATCTACATTCGCGGTGAATTCACACTCGGGAAAAAGATGTTGGATGCCGCTATCAAGGAAGCCTACGAGAAGGGATACCTCGGTAAAGACATCCGTGGAACTGGACTTAACGTTGACATCTATTCGCACCCAGGTGCCGGTGCCTATATCTGTGGCGAGGAGACAGGACTCATTGAATCGCTTGAGGGTAAACGCGGGCAACCTCGGAACAAACCGCCGTTCCCTGCAGTTGAAGGTGTGTTTGGGAAACCAACGGTCGTCCAGAATGTTGAGACACTGTGCAACCTACCCTTCATCGTTGGTAACGGTGTTGAGTGGTACACCCAAATGGGACCGACATACGCCGATACGCGTTCTGATCCGCCGACACCCGATCCCAACACGGGCACGAAACTCTATTGCATCAGTGGTGATGTTAACAAACCCGGTGTTTATGAACTCGATCTTGGTTTGACCTGTTCGGAACTCATTGAGGTGGCAGGTGGATTGCGCGGCGAAGAGGTGAAAGCGGTTATCCCTGGTGGTAGCTCCGCACCGATTTTAACGCACTATGAGTTGGACACGCGACTTGATTTTACTTCCCTCACGCTTGCCAAATCAATGCTCGGTTCCGGCGGTATCATTGTCATGAACGAGACTCGGAATATCGTCGATTGCCTGCTCAATATCATGAAGTTCTACGCCCATGAATCGTGTGGACAGTGCACGCCGTGCCGCTGGGGAACCCCATGGGTGCGAGATATTGTCCAACGCATTGCCGACGGAAACGGACGAAAAGACACGATGACACGTCCCAAATTCGGTGTCGCTGAAAATGGTAGATGGGGTGATACCGGTGAGACAGAAGAAATCTACGAAGACTTGGATTTACTGGAAAGTGTCGCCAATAACATTGCAAATGTGGATACGATGACGTGGAATACGATTTGTGTCTTTGGTATCGCGGTTTCCTGGCCCGCCGTGAGTTATATGCGTAAGTTCCGACCGGAATTTGAAGCCACCATCCGAGAAGGTAAACTCGTGACGCTACCTGTTGCTGAAGCAACCGTGCCACCGGAGGAAAATTACGCGTATCAACAGCGGTTTGTTCCGAAAGAGTTCGCTGACCTGTAAGACTAACCTTAGTCAGCAATTAACGGTACTGGTCAGCAGTCGGTAAAGAGGGTTTCGTTAGTTCCAAAGCAGTAGCCTGCAACAATACGCAGAAATCCGCAGAAACGCCCAAGCAAAAACCCCAAGCAAAAACACGCAGGCGGATTTACGGAACGCACGAGAAAGTCGGAGCGTCCATTATTCCTCCGCAAGGAAAAATTAAAATATGGCATTTGTTAAACTAAATGACCTTGAGATAGAGGTTGAAGACGGAACGAATGTAGTCGAAGCAGCAAGGGAACACGGTATTGAAGTCCCTCACTACTGTTATCACCCTGGGTTGAGCCGACCTGCAAATTGCAGAATGTGTCTCGTTGAGCCACACGTTTTCTTCCCACCTGCTGGTGCAATCGTCCCGGATCGGCAGCTCGCAACGGGATGTACGACCGTGCTAAGAACAGCACCACCGGATAGGAAACTTGACGGGAAATATGACTTTATTGTTCGGACAGATAGCCCGCGTGTGCAGAAGGCACGAGCGGATATACTTGAATTTCTCCTTGTCCATCATCCTCTTGATTGTCCAGTCTGTGATCAGGCGGGTGAGTGTGACCTGCAAGACTACTCACATCGACACGGATACGATAAGAGTCGTTATCTTGAGGTGAAAAATGTTCCACCCAAGAAAGACTTAGGACCCGATGTACTGCTCTACGCAACACGCTGTGTTGTCTGCACCCGATGTATTCGATTTGCGGATGAGGTATCTGGAACGGGCGAATTAGGCTTAGTCCACCGCGGCTCGCATGACGAAATTGATATTCCAAGAAGTCATGAAGGTATCCCTTTGCAACTGCTGGATAACAAATTGGCAGGAAATGTCGTTGATATTTGTCCTGTTGGTGCGCTGATTAGCAAGGATTTCTTGTTCAAGTCTCGTCCGTGGTTTTTGGAAAAAGCGAATAGTGTCTGTTCAGGTTGTAGTGTCGGCTGTAATATCACCGTAGAATATAAAGCCGATGGCGTCTACAGGATCAAGCCACGCTTCCATGAAGACATTAACCAACATTGGATGTGTGACGATGGTCGCCTCGGTTACCACTATGTCAACAGCGATGACCGGCTCCAACTCCCACTTAAACGGGTTGATGACGAACTCACTCCGACACATTGGGCAGATGCCTTAGGGACGATTACAGAAAAATTGTCGGACATAGAAACTGAAGATATTGTTGTTATCGGCTCTGCACAGGGGACAAATGAAGACAACTACGTTTTACAGCAGTTCGCTCATGATGTCCTGAAAACAACGCAGTTGGGACTCTTTGGGCAGCTGCCCGGTGAAGAACACAAGTTCCCACAATTTACGATTGAAGCCGACAAGAACCCAAATACGGCAGGCGCGCGAACGATACTCGGTTCTGCGAATGGGAATGTCGTTTTAGAGGGTGATACGCTTTGGGAAAAGGTATCGGGTGCAAAAGTCGTTTACCTCGTGAGTGGTGGACCGGAACGTCCTCTCGAAGATGCTGAAAAAACCGCATTGGAGAGCGTTGATTTCCTTATCGTGCAAGATGTTTTGCCTTCAGAAGCAACGCAGTTAGCTGATGTGGTGCTACCCGGAACAACTTTCGCCGAGAAAGATGGCACCTTCACTAACTCGACAGGTTGGGTGCAGCGGATTCGTAAGGCAATTGATCCACCGGGCGAAGCGCGTGTGGATTGGGAAATTACGCAGCAGATTGCCCAGCAGCTCGGTGGTGAGATGAACTATCACTTCGCGGGTGAGATTGCATTGGCTATTGCAGAGCATGTGCCGGGCTATACTGACACAACACATCAAAAAATTGGAGATGCAGGAATTAAATTGGCGATTAGCAATTAGCAGTTAGTTGTTAGTTAAGAGGTTTGGTTCAACAGAGGGTTCTTCAGATAACCTCAAAATCCGTAGCTCGTAATGTAGTAGAGAGCGGATTCGAGGAACGCCCGTCAACGTAGAAACGCATGTTATTTAACCGCAAGGAATAATTTAAAAAATGGAAAATTTCCCTCTCGTTTTAGTCATCAGTTCAATCGTCAAGATTCTCATCGTCGTCCATATGTTGCTTATTGGCGTGATGTTAATGATCTGGGCGGAACGGCGGGTGAGCGGATGGATGCAGGATCGGTTGGGACCTAACAGGGTTGGACCACAAGGACTGCTCCAACCTGTCGCAGATGGGCTTAAGTTCTTGTTTAAAGAGGACCTTATCCCAGATCATGTAGATAAACCGCTTTATGTAATGGCACCCGCAATGCTGTTAGTCCCAGCGCTTGTTACAGTTGCTGTTGTGCCATTTGGGAGTTCTATTACGGTATTCGGACATGAAATACCGCTCCAGATTGCAGATATCAACATCGGTATTCTGTATGTATTGGCGATAACATCCCTTGGGGTCTACGGTGTTGTCCTCGGGGCATGGGCATCTAATAACAAATATTCACTGCTGGGCGGTTTACGTTCCTCTGCACAGATGATTAGTTACGAGCTAACACTCGGGTTGGCAATCATCGGTCTGCTGATGCTAACGAGTTCTCTCAGCCTTCGTGAAATCGCAAACGAGCAAGGCGCGTACCCATGGCAGTGGAATTTCCTGATTCATTTCCCTGCATTTCTGGCGTTTACAACAGCGATGTTTGCGGAAACGAATCGATTGCCTTTTGATCTCGCTGAAGCGGAGCAGGAGCTTGTCGCAGGGTATCACACTGAATACAGTAGCATGAAATTTGCGATGTTTTTTATGGCTGAATATATGAACATGATTGTCGGTT
Organism: Candidatus Poribacteria bacterium; assembly: GCA_021295715.1. NCBI lineage: Bacteria > Candidatus Poribacteria > Candidatus Poribacteria bacterium. Next base: position 42,836 of record JAGWBV010000014.1, read on the forward strand.
CTGCCGTAACAGTGACGCTCTTCTTAGGCGGATGGCATTTCTTTGGTTTAGAAAATATGGGCGGTCCTGTATGGAGCGGACTCATCTCGTTCGGCATCTTTTTTGTTAAAACAGCGATTTTCCTGTTCGTATTTATCTGGGTGCGTTGGACGCTTCCTCGATTCCGCTATGACCAACTCATGAACTTGGGTTGGAAATTCCTATTGCCTGTTGCCTTGAGTTCAATCGTCGTAACCGGCATTTTATGGATAACGACCAACTCTCGTCTGATCGTAGGTATCGGAAATGTGGTTTCCGCGTTTATTGTTGTATCCATTGTCGCAGGACTCCTTGTCATGAGCACACCTAAGCCGGCAATCCAAGATAGTGACAATCAGCTTACCCCAACCGCTCTCGACGCAATAGAATAGGAGGCATGCTTATGAATGCAGAACAGATTCTATTTATTCTCTTTGGAGCGGTCTCGCTGATTGGCGCGATTGCTGTCATCTCGTTTCGACATCCGATTTATAGCGCGCTGTCGCTTATTGTAACGTTTTTCGCACAAGCAGGTCTTTTTGTCCTGCTGGGTGCACATTTCGTTGCAGCTGTGCAAGTCATCGTCTATGCCGGCGCGATTATGGTCCTGTTCCTCTTTGTGATTATGCTCTTGAACCTGGGGACACTCTCGGCGAAAGGGGCTATTGGAACGAAACTGAAGGGATTCGCTGTTATTTTGGGCATCCTCCTTGCCGCCGAAGGCATTTATATTGCAATGAATGCACTCAACGATACCGCAGTGGCAGCGGCAGAACCTGCGGCAGCGGTAACGACAACCACTTATGATATTGGTGAACTCTTGTTCAGCAAGTACCTTTTACCGTTTGAGGTTACCTCGCTTATCTTGTTGGCAGCATTGATTGGCGTTATCGTTTTGGTAAAACGCGAAGGGCAAGAAGAAAACTAAATTTTTAATGATTCGCAAAGCGTTCAATCAAGCAATTGGTTTAACAACGATCCTCGCTTAAGAATCGCCTGCGCCGTTGTTGCAGGCTACCATCACTCTTCAGCTCTGTAAAGGCGGTATATTTATAGATCGGGCTATAATGCCTACAACTGTTAAGGGAAAAGGTTTTTATATGTCATTAGAGTATTATCTCATATTGAGCGCACTCTTGTTTACAACGGGAGTCATCGGCGTCCTCATCCGCAGGAACGCTATTATCATCTTTATGTGTATTGAGTTGATGCTGAATGCGGCGAATCTTGCCTTTGTGGCAATCAGTCGTAGTCTCGGTGAGGCAACCGGACAGGTGTTCGTTTTCTTTGTCATGACTGTTGCTGCCGCTGAGGTGGCGATTGGACTCGCAATTATTGTGAGTGTTTTCAAACATCGACAAACAATCAATGTAGATGAAGTTAATTCGTTGAAGGGCTAAGCAAAATTGGTTATCAGTTAAAGAAGATTCTGAGAACCAATACAAGGATAAAAAATGACAATAGAATTAATTGTTATCCTGTTAGTTGCCCCACTTGTTGGGTTCCTGATTAACGGGTTATTAGGACTTGCAGAAAATAAGGGGCTAAAAGGTAACGAGCAACTCAGCGGCTGGATAGGTTCGCTTGCGGTGCTTGTCTCTTTAGTCTGCTCGATTATCGCTTTTGCCAGTTTGCACGGCGGTGCTGCCCCGTTCGATGAAACCCTGTATGAATGGATTACAGGCGAGTCGTTCGCGTTCAATATCGGGTTCCGTGTAGACGCACTAACGTCAGTGATGTTGTTAGTGATTACGGGTGTCGGCTTTCTCATCCACGTCTATTCGATTGGCTACATGCATGGCGATGAAGGATATACACGCTATTTTGCCTATCTGAACCTATTCGTCTTTGCAATGTTAATCTTGGTCCTCGGAAATAACTATCTGATGATGTTCGTTGGGTGGGAGGGTGTTGGACTCTGCTCATATCTTCTCATAGGATTTTGGTATGAGAAGCAAACGGCGACGGATGCTGGAAAAAAGGCGTTCATCGTGAACCGGATTGGCGACTTCGGGTTCTTGCTGGGTATGTTTACGCTGTTCGCTGCGTTCGGAACCCTCGATTTCGCATCAATATTTGATGCCGCTGAGGCAGATAATTTTCAGAAAGTTTTTGGTGCCAGTACCCTCGTAATTGCTACTTTGCTACTCTTCGTTGGCGCGATAGGTAAATCGGCGCAGATTCCGCTCTATGTATGGCTCCCCGACGCAATGGAAGGTCCCACACCTGTCAGTGCTTTGATTCACGCTGCTACAATGGTGACAGCGGGTGTATATATGATAGCACGCTCGGCTGTGCTTTATAATATCGCACATACCGGCGAAGTGGTCGCGTGGGTCGGTGTTTTAACTGCCTTCTTCGCCGCAACGATCGCACTTACCCAGAACGATATAAAACGTATCCTCGCCTATTCTACTGTGAGTCAACTCGGTTATATGTTCCTTGGTGTTGGTGTTGGTGCTTATGCATCTGGTGTTTTCCACTTAGTGACACATGCCTTCTTTAAAGGGTTGATGTTCCTCACCGCTGGTAGTGTGATGCACGCGATGGCGAATGAATTGGATATGCGAAGGATGGGCGGCTTAAAGGCAAAGATGCCGATAACGCATTGGACTTTTTTAGTCGGTGCTCTTGCTATTGCGGGGTTTCCGTTTCTGAGCGGTTTCTGGAGCAAGGATGAAATCTTACACAGTGCATGGGGGAGTTCGCCACTTATTTACGTCATCGGCTTAGTCACGGCATTCTTGACGGCGTTTTATATGTTCCGTCTAATCTTTGTGACGTTTTATGGTGAATCTCGTGTTGAACCTGAAGTCGCTTCGCATCTGCACGAGTCACCACCCGTCATGTGGGTACCGCTCGCAATTCTGGCGATTCCTTCTGCCTTGATTGGCTTACTTTTGGGTTGGGGTGGACATGAAAGTTGGTTCCACCACTTCACGAAGAGTGTTTTTCCAGAGGCGCACCATGAGGCATCGGGTAATGTCATCTTATTTATGGTGATTTCATCTGTGGTCGGTTTGGCGGGAATTGCGTTTGCTTGGTCGCGCTATCGTGAAAGAACGCCATCTGAGGCGCCTACCAATGCGCTACACAAACTTCTTGTGAACAAGTACTATGTAGACGAGGTATACAACGCGCTCATTGTGCAACCGATTAAAAACGGTTCTCATTATCTGCTCTGGCGAATTGTCGATAACGGCATTATTGATGGGATTGTCAACGGTGTAGGATCTATTATCCGATTTATTGGTGGAACGTTGCGCCGCCTCCAGACAGGAATTGTCCAAGCGTATATTGTATCAATGGTTCTCGGAATAGTGTTATTCCTCGCATACTATCTGTTTTTTACGTAGCCCGTTTGTATTTTAAATGTGAACCCTCCTTCTTTGAGGAACACTGATGGAGGAAGAAAATGAAACAGAAAACTTTTCGACCACGGGATATGCTCAACAAAGAAGTTGCCGTGATCTGTGGGGTCGCCAGGTTGACAGATAAAGCACGAGCTGCCCACGCTGGAGAAATCGGACGTTATAAATACGGTGCTGATTCCAAACAAGATACTGCGATTTTATCCTTTCTCAATATCTCAGCGGAGGCTTTTCAGGAAGTTGCTGTGCAAATCGACAATGATGTCAAATTGGGTGCGTGGATTCTGGACAACTGTGGAAGATCAGATAAAGATATTTCCACCTTCAACCGTAAGTTAAGAACTTGGTGGAAAAATAAAATACCTGCAGACAGTTTCTCGAAACGCCGCCGCGAATTGGGGCAGCAAGAAGAAAATAGGATGCGGTATTGGCTTTACCCTTGGTTCTGGCGGTGATTTATTCCTTTAAGAGAGGAAATCGCGATCGGTAGGTTGTGCCTATCGACGGAAGTTAAGATACCCTAAAGGAGGTTTCCTTGTTACTTTCGATAGTCATCTTTTTACCACTGCTCGGCGTGATAGCGATCGCGTTGCTCAGAGGACTCGGTGCGTCCGCTGTCAAAGGCATTGCACTTGTCATTGGACTCCTGACGTTTATTGTCTCGTTAGGACTATACACCGGGTTTGACGCAACGACGGCAACGTTCCAAAACGTCACACAGCAGGCATGGATTCCCGGTTTAGGTACAAGTTACCACATCGGCATCGATGGCATTTCACTATGGTTAGTGTTGCTTACAACTTTCCTGACACCGGTGTGTATCCTTGCGGCATGGAACTCAATCGAGAAAGGGCTAAGCGGTTTTATGATGTCGCTCCTCGCTCTTGAGACCGGGATGTTGGGTGTCTTCTGTGCTTTGGATCTGTTCCTCTTCTTTGTATTTTGGGAGTCGATGCTGATTCCGATGTACTTCCTCATCGGTATTTGGGGCGGAGAACGTCGAATTTATGCTACTGTGAAGTTCGTGCTTTATACAATGGCAGGCAGTGCGCTCATGCTGGTTGGCATCTTAGCACTCTACTTCCAAAACAACAATAGTTTCGACCTCACGACGCTCAGCGGTCCATTTGAACATTCAAATCTATTGTTCCTTGCGTTTTTCATTGCATTTGCCATTAAGGTTCCGCTCTTTCCCTTCCATACGTGGCTACCGGATGCCCACGTTGAAGCCCCCACGGTGGGAAGTGTAATCCTTGCCGGGGTGCTACTGAAAATGGGGACCTATGGGATCATCCGATTTTGTCTGCCACTTTTTCCCGATGCAGCGACTGAATTCACGCCCTTGATTGTGCCGCTCGCTGTAATTGGCATCATTTACGGCGCATTGGTGGCGATGGTTCAACCGGACCTGAAAAAACTGGTCGCATATTCCAGCGTAAGCCATCTTGGATTTGTTGTGTTGGGGTTGTTCTCTAAAAATCCCGCCGCTATTCAAGGAAGTGTCTTACAAATGATAAACCATGGCTTGAGCACGGGTGCGTTGTTCCTTTTGGTTGGAATGATTTATGAACGACGACACAGCAGAATGATTGTGGATTTCGGGGGCTTGGCGAAGGGTATGCCGATCTTTGCTACGATTTTTATGGTGGTGACGCTATCGTCAATCGGGCTACCGGGTCTGAATGGATTCGTTGGCGAATATATGATACTGTTCGGCAGTTTTGTTCAGGGAGCTTTCTCAAAGACATATGTAGTGATAGCAACAGCAGGTGTCATTCTGGCAGCTGTGTATATGCTGTGGATGTTCCAACGGGTGATGTTTGGGACACTGGATAAGACAAATGAAGCCTTACCAGATCTGAACGCACGCGAGATCGTTGTGATGCTGCCGATACTGCTGTTTATCGTCTGGATCGGCGTTTATCCAAAACCTTTCCTGAGTAAGATGGAAAAATCAGTGGGACTTGTCGTGACGCAGGTGCAAACCGAATCTGCTGTGGGACGCGCCGGAGAACAGACACTACAAGGCACCGAACTCGCTCTACACGGAACACAGCGTGCAGAAAATGAAAAGATTGAAAAGGAGGCAGAGACGAAGTAAGTGAAGTTTAAACTTGCATCAGGGCTTATTCTTTGTGTGATTTTGGGACTTATGCTGTCGGTTTCAATGGAAGCCTTCGGCGCAGATGACGCACATGGCGGCGATGCGCATCACGGTCATGGAGTTGACGGTGCGAAATTGCCTATTTGGAGTATCATTCCGTTCGTTGGTATACTCCTCTCTATTGCAATTTTCCCACTCGTGTTGGATTCCCATTTTCTGGTCCACCACGGCGGAAAAATGTCATTGGTTTGGGCGTTAGCCTTCGCTATTCCGTATCTCATAGCGTTTCAAGGAGAAGCGTTTTACGACATTCTGCATATCTATCTGATAGACTATATCCCCTTCATTATTCTGTTATGGGGATTGTTCACGGTTGCGGGTGGGATTCTCGTGCGTGGGACATTGCGTGGCACACCGATAGTTAACACACTCTTACTACTTATCGGCACTGCTATCGCCTCATGGGTAGGGACAACTGGCGCATCAATGCTCCTCATCCGCCCGCTAATCCGAGCAAATGCATATCGGCAGAACAAGATTCATCTGGTTATCTTCTTCATCTTTCTCGTGAGTAACATCGGTGGTTCTTTAACACCGTTGGGCGATCCGCCGCTGTTTTTGGGATTCCTGCACAACGTCCCTTTCTTCTGGACGACGACAGCTCTCTTTCCACACATGCTGTTTATTAGTGTGATCTTAATTGCGCTTTTCTTTGTGATAGACACATTCATGTTTAAACGGGAAGGCGGTGTCGTGCCAGACGACGGGACTAACGAACCCATCGGCGTTGACGGACTTTTCAATCTCGTCTTCCTCCTCGGCATCGTCGTTGCTGTCTTAATGAGCGGCAGTTTCAAGTGGGGAGAAGTCAATATCTTTGGTGTGCATGTATACTGGCAGAATATTGCACGCGACGTGTTGATTGTTGTCATGGGGCTGCTATCCCTCAGATTCACACCCTTTAGTGGTGAGTTACGTCAGGCGAACGAGTTTTCGTGGGAGCCGATTGAAGAGGTAGCAAAGGTGTTCGCTGGCATTTTTATGACCATTATTCCGGCGTTAGCGATTCTAAAAGCCGGTGAAAACGGCGCGTTACGTGGGTTAATTGGGGCGATAAAAGAACCGATGCACTATTTCTGGATAACGGGTATTCTGTCAAGTTTCTTAGATAATGCCCCGACTTATCTGACCTTTTTCAACACAGCACTCGGAAAATTGCACCTCACTGAAGCCGTAATACCGGAAATTTTGTCTGGACAATTAACGGGTCCCGAACACTTAGAGTTCGTCAAATTGCTAACGGCTATTTCTGTTGGAGCAGTGTTTATGGGTGCAAATACATACATCGGCAATGCACCCAATTTCATGGTGAAGGCAATCGCGGAACAAAGCGGTATCCGCATGCCGAGTTTCTTCGGATATATGCTCTGGTCGGTGGTAATTTTAGTCCCGCTCTTTGTGATTGTGACGCTTGTGTTCCTGCGCTAACGCACTTAAGACTACAAAAGGAGGTTTTAAATGCCAATAGAGATTAACTGGCAGTTACTGATGCCGGAGCTGATCATTGCTTTAACGTTGCTCATCGTCCTCGTTTTTGATCTGTTTGACTCCATTTCAAAATCGATTCTCGGCTGGATGACGATCGTTGGGGCTGGAATCGCGCTATGGGTCTCTATCCAGATGCATCAAGCAGGCACAGTTGGCACCCAGTTCAACGATATGTTCAAGGTGGATAATTTCTCCCTCTTCTTCAACATTATTTTCCTCGTTTCGACGATTTTGGTCGCTTTGATTTCGATGAGTTATTTGGACAGGGACGACAGGAAACAGGGACCTTACTACCTACTTATTCTGCTGGCGACCCTCGGTATGATGTTGATGGCCGCAGGCAATGAGTTGATTATTGTCTTCCTCGGCTTAGAACTGATGTCATTATCGTTGTATGTATTGGCAGGCTATTTTCGAGATAATCCTGCTTCAAGTGAGGCGGGCATGAAATACCTATTGCTCGGTGCGTTTGCCAGCGCGTTCTTCCTTTACGGAATCGCTCTGATTTACGGGGGTGCGGGAACGACGAATGTCCCTGCGATCGCTGAGGCGATTACTGCTCCAAATAAATCACCACTGTTGTTAGCAGGCATGTTCCTTCTTATTGTTGGATTTGGATTTAAGGTCGCTATTGTTCCGTTCCATCAATGGGCACCGGATGTTTACGAAGGCGCGCCTACAACAATAGCCGCGTTTATCTCTGCTGGACCAAAGGCGGCTGGGTTCGCAGCATTCCTCAGAATTTTTATGGAAGCACTCCCAAGCCTACAAGTCGAATGGAGTGGCGTTGTCATTGTATTGGCGATGTTAACGATGACTGTCGGAAATGTCATTGCGATTGCGCAGACGAGCATCAAGCGGATGCTCGCGTATTCAAGTATCGCCCACGCGGGTTACGTACTCATAGGTTTAGCGGCGGCAAATAATGACGGAATTTCGAGTGCGATGCTTTATCTGCTCGTTTATTGTGTAATGAACATCGGCGCGTTCGGTGCGGTCATCTTGGCGAAAACAGAGGACGGCGAGAGTCTCATGATTTCCGATTACGCTGGACTCGGTCTTCGTAAACCGTTACTTGCTATGTTTATGACGATAATGCTTTTATCACTCGCCGGTTTTCCACCGACTGCTGGTTTCGTCGGAAAATTCTATGTTTTCAAATCAGCAGTCCAAGCAGGACATATCTGGCTTGTCATTATTGGTGCCATCAATACAGCAATATCGGCGTTCTACTATCTCCGTGTTGTTGTGACGATGTATATGCGTGAACCGGAAGAGGAGTTGCCATTCGCGTCGTATCCGAGCACGCTTGTTGTGGGATTGGTTCTCGCGGCGATCGGTGTATTGCTCATAGGGGTCCTGCCATCGCTCATGCTCGCTCCGGCACAGAATTCAGTTTTTTAATAGTTTTCAGTTCGGATTTTTTCTCACGAAAAAATCCTTTCATTAAAAATAGGGTTTAAATTATTGAAGTGTGGAAGGATGGAAGGTGGATTCCTCTGTCTTCCACACTTTTGTTTTTCTCTTGCCGAAATACAAAGCAAGGGATTTTGCATAAGTCTTAAGAAAAACGAAAAAGAGGACGTTATGTCAGATGTTAGGTTAGGTTTTATCGGCACGGGTGGCAATATGAATCGCCATTTGCGTGAATTAACCGAGATCGGCGGCACAAAATTCGTCGCCTTCTGTGATATTGTCATCGACAAAGCGGATCAGGCTGTCACCCAATATGGTGGTAAAGCCTATGCAGACTATAATCAGATGCTCGCGAGCGAGGAATTGGATGCCGTTTATATTTCGATTCCGCCGTTTGCACATGGTGCCCCCGAGCGCGCTGTCATTGCTGCCGGACTGCCGATGTTTGTAGAGAAACCGGTGCACATGGATGCCGACGAAGCAAAAGAAATCGCCGCTGAAGTCGAAGATAAAGGGATTATCACCGCTACTGGGTATCAGGAACGTTATCTTGATATTATCGACAAGGCGCAGGAACTTCTTGCTTCTCGTCGCGTTGGGTTCTTTATGGGCTACTGGATGGGTGGCATGCCCGGTGGATGGTGGCGCGAGAAGGCGAAATCCGGCGGGCAGCTTATGGAGCAGACGACGCACGAATTTGATATGGCGAGATACCTCTTTGGTGAAGTCAAAACCGTCTATGCTGTCGCACGCAACGATATGATCCCGAATACCGATTACGATATTGAGGAAGCTTCTGCTGTCTCGTTACAATTTGAGAGTGGTGTCTTTGGTATTATGTTCTCCGCCTGCTTCACAACGAATGGGTTGCGGCGTTCCGGCTTAGACATTTTCTGTGAGGACGGTTCACTTGAATACCATCTCCGCAGTGCGCTTGTGCTCTCTACTGCTGATGAGACGACTACGTGGAATCCTCAAAACAATTGCACAATTGAAATGGATAGCACTTTCATTGAAGCAGTCCGCACAGGCGATGGCAGCGCGATCCGATCCCCGTATTCGGATGCCGCTAAAACCGCTATTTTGTCAATCGCTGCCAATGAATCTCTTGAAACGGGTCTACCTGTCCATTTAGGCTAACCCAGAGATTTTCGCATTATTATATCCAATCCTTGCATCCCTTGTCCGCGATGTGCTAAAATATTGGTAAAAAGGCTATTAGCAATCAGTTATCGGTTGTCGGTGAAGAGATGTTTGTTAAATGAGGGAAACACCCAAGCAATACGCAGAAATACCCAAGCAAAACACACCTCTTAACTGATAACTGAAAACCGAATGGATTTTCGGAGAAAATCCGAACTAACAACGAAAAAAAATGGAATATCAACTTAACCTCCCCATCACTGGGATGCACTGCGAAAACTGTGCAAGCACTATCACACGACATCTAAAAAAAATGGAGGGTATCCTTGCCGCAGAGGTCAGCCTCGCGACTGAATATGCCGCGGTTACCTTTGAAGCATCCACACTCAGCGAGGAAGCCATCGTCGATAAGATCCGAGATCTCGGCTTTGACGTAGTTGATGCGGACGAAGAAGACGCAGCTCGCGCTGAGGAGTTCCGACGGCAAAAGATGCAATTCATCGTCGGGATCATCTTCACGCTCCCACTTTTCCTGATCAGCATGGGTAGAGATATGAACCTGTTAGGCGCGTGGGCAGCAGCAAACTGGGTTAACTGGCTCATGTTTGGTTTAGCGTTACCTGTGCAGGGTTATGTTGCTTGGGACTATTACATTGGCGGATTTAAAGCCTTACGCAACCGATCTGCCAATATGGATGTCCTTGTCGCTATGGGTTCATCTGTGGCGTTTCTCTATAGCCTCACTGTAACGATCGCATTAGGGGGCGAGGGAGCGCGCTTCGGGACTCACGTCTATTTTGAGACTGCCGCTGTTATCATTACATTGATTAAGTTAGGGAAACTTCTTGAAGCACGTGCCAAAGGTAAAATAAACGCAGCCCTCAAAAAACTTCCTCAACTTTCCCCTAAAATAGCGTGCCGTTTAGAAAACGGCGAAGAACAGCACATCCCTATCGAACAGGTCGGCGTAGGAGATGTCCTTCTGGTGCGTCCCGGCGAAAGTATTCCTGTTGACGGTGTGGTGCGGAGCGGCAAAAGTGCCATCGATGAAAGCGTTTTTACCGGAGAAAGCCTGCCCGTAGATAAGGGACCCGGCGACCTTGTGACCGTAGCGACGATGAACCAGAGTGGAATGCTCACAATGGAAGCCACGCATATCGGGGCGGAAACGGCACTTGCCCGTCTTGTCCAATTGGTACATACAACACAACAGAGCAAACCTCCTATCCAACGCGCTGCCGATGCGGTCACAAATGTGTTTGTGCCTGTCGTCAGCGGGATCGCCATTGTGACGTTTCTCGTATGGTGGTTCCTTATCGGAGCAGGTTTCACCCCGGCAATGCTCCGCTTAGTTGCTATCCTCGTCACAGCCTGCCCGTGTGCGTTGGGACTTGCCACGCCAACTGCCGTTATGATGGGAACCGGTATTGGTGCGCAGCGCGGCATCCTCTTCCGAAACGGCGAAGCACTTGAGCGCGCTGGAGAGTTAACCACAATTGTCCTCGATAAAACAGGCACCTTGACAGAGGGGAAACTCACACTTACGGATATTCTCACGGATAGAGACGAATCGGAACTCCTACAACTCTCTGCCGCTGCAGAACGTGGCAGTGAACATCCCATCGGAAAAGCAGTTGTCCAAGCGGCTAAGGAACGTGGACTGGATATCGCTACACCGAGTCAGTTTGAAGCCGTCACTGGACACGGTATCGCCGCACAGGTCGGTGAAAATAGTGTCATCATCGGCAATTTACCCTTAATTCAACAACACAACATTCCGACAAGGAGATTTGAAGAAGACGCAGAACGTCTACAGACCGAGGCAAAAACAGTCCTATGGATTGCCGTTAATGGAGACGTTGTAGGACTTCTCGCGGTCGCCGACACCTTGAAATCCGAAGCGCAGGCTGCAGTCTCGGAACTCTACGAACTTGGATGTACGGTATCAATGATGACAGGGGATAACCGCGTTACGGCTGATGCAATCGCCAAGGCTGTCCGGATTAGCGATGTCATGGCAGAACTCAAACCCGAGGATAAAGCAGCAGCCGTTAAAAAGCTACAGTCGGAAAATAGTGGACTTGTCGCGATGGTAGGCGACGGTATCAACGATACCCCCGCATTGGCACAAGCCGATATCGGAATCTCACTCGGCACCGGCACCGATATTGCCAGGGAAACAGCACACGTGACCCTCATGCACAGCGATTTGCGTGGACTCGCCGATGCAATTCGACTCAGCCGCTCGACGATGCGCACGATTAAACAGAACCTTTTCTGGGCGTTCTTCTACAATGTCCTTCTCATTCCTGTCGCCGCGGGCGCGCTGTATCCACTACCTTTCGTGCCGATGATGTTTCGGGAGTTACACCCGATGCTTGCGGCGTTCGCTATGGCATTTAGCAGTGTATCTGTTGTGCTAAACAGCCTGCGTCTGCAATGGCGACAAAATTCTCATTTTTAATCAAAATGTAGTTAAGGATGTTCCAAAACCCCTTGCTATCTCATGGTTCTTGTGATATAATCATCTCACAAATTGATGTTATGATAGGGACGGGAGGTAAGACGATGCAGGAAAACGTAAAAGCTGCACCGACGGTCATCTATCCTGAGTCGGACGGGAAACCTATGGCAGAGACCGAATACCATCGAGACATCATGATAGATTTCATTCAGATGCTCAAACACTATTTTCGTAATGTTAACGATGTGCATGGAAGAAGGCAACCCAAGGAAATCGGTTTCTCCAGATGTGTTCGTCGCCTTCGGGGTCAGTAAAAAACGGCGACGCACCTATAAAATATGGGAAGAAGGACAGGCTCCCGATTTTGTGTTGGAAGTCGCGAGTCCAAGCACATACAGGCACGATCTAACACGTAAAAAGGACCTGTATGCGTCGGTTCTCGGTGTCCGCGAGTATTATATCTACGATCCGTATCACGAAGTCAATCCCTATTTCCTCGGATACCGTCTTGTAGACGGGATATACCAAGAGATAGAAATTGTGAATGGTCGTATGCCATCGGTTGTTTTGGGTTTGGAATTAGGTGAGCGTGAGGGTGTTTTCGGACTCTATGATCCGACGCGTTCAGTTTGGTTGCAACCACTGGAACAACAAGTTAAACAAGAAGTGGAGGCACGACAACGCGCTGAAGCAGAACTCGCTAAGGCTTTAGCTGCGCTTAAACGTCTTCAAGAAGATACAGATGTCTGACACAGAGGTCCAGTATCTCAAGCAACAGAAATATAACGTTCTACTGCTGCTAATACTTGCTCCGTTGTAATCCCCGCAATCACTGCACAACTACCAACGTCACACCCCCCTGGATGCCGCCCCGGATGGCAAGGATTGCATCCTAAATTTATCCCGCTCTGCAAAACTGTATGTGGGTCCCCGTAGGGACCGCTCCGCATATGGTTCGTTGAACCGAAAAGCGCGACGACAGGAGTTCCCACAGCTGCTGCAATATGCATCGGTCCCGTGTCATTTCCAATATACACATCGCATGCGGAGATTAACGCCGCGAGGTGCCGAAGATCGCCCGTTTTGACGAGCATCGGTGGGACTTCCATCATTTCTGCAACCTGCGTTTGGAGGTGCCGTTCGTTCGGACCGGCAAAGAGTAAAATCGTTGCGTTTCGTTTTTCTGCTAAAATACTCGCGACATCCGCATAGTTCTTTCCGTCCCACAACTTATATTCCCAGTTCCCGCCGGGATGGATCCCGATTAACAGTCGTTCTGACTTAAGGTCAGCCTTGGTAAGAAAATTATGCGCAGCAGTCCGTTCCGCTTGTGTCAATTCTAAGCATGGGTGGGCATCCGTTGTGTCAACGTCATGTCCCTGAAGCACTTCCAAGTATCGAGTGACAGCATGCCGGTTGCCGTC
>JAGWBV010000015.1:0-3223 GCA_021295715.1 Candidatus Poribacteria bacterium
AATACCACTATCAACAAGGACATAAACGAGTCCTACGCCTTTGTTCGCGAGGCTGTTGACGGCTTCAGTTTCAGCAGCAGGATTGTACCAACTGTTGGTGAAAACGGTGTCAACGGTGATCTCTTTATTGACGCTCTGTGCTCCTAACGCAAAGGCATTGATTATCCAGAGCACTGGGGGAATTGGATGCGATGTTACAAAACCGAATTGAGGGTTATCTTTTGATGTCATGGCAGCGACAACCCCCGCAAGATAGGCGGCCTCCCACATGTTAGAACTATAGGTTCCGAGATTTTCAGATTGTTTGTTGCCCAAGCAGTGCATGAAGGTTACATCTGGATTTTTCGCCGCCACTTTTAAAGCCAAGTCAAGGTAACCGTAGGAAGTTGCGAAAATGAGTTCTGCACCTTCGTCGATCATACGCTGCATAATACGTTCGGCTTCTGCGTTCTCTGGAATATTCTCGGCAACTACAGTATGCACGTGATCGCGGAGTCTGGCTTCCAAAGCTAACCTACCTTGATTATGCTGGTAATTAAAACCCCAGTCAGAGGTCGGTCCTACAAGTACAAATCCGACATGGAGTTTTTCTGATGTTTTCTCCGGTGTGGTATCTTGAGCCGTTGAATTCAACGTCCATGCAAGACAGCCAAGAACTGCTGCCACAGCGATAAATACCCATATCTTGGTTAGGGTTCGGGATTGATTGTTTCTCATTATAATATTCTCCTTTTGGAAATTAGAGTGCGCATACAAGAGCCTCGCGCACATTCTTTTTTTCAACGTCGTGTAGCGATTTGACAAAGCCACTTGACGAAGTTGTTTTACGAATTTACTCTTTACCCATGTTAAATTCTTTAGCGAGGGCTTCGGGTAATCCTTGTCCTTTTCTGACATAAACAAATGTTGCAAGAGTGAGAGCCAGCACAGCGAAAAGATACGGTAAAGCTGCTAGGATGTAGGGCGAAACCGTGATCCCTGAAGCCTGTAGATTCGGATGCAACACAATCAAAACGCCAAAGAGATATGTCGCCAATAGGACTCGCACAGGGTGCCATCCAGCGACAATAACCAAACCGACCGCTATTAACCCTTGCCCTGCGGTCATCCGTTCTGCCCATAACTGGGTATAGGCTAAGGAGAGGTGCGCGCCGCCGATTCCTGATAGAAAACCACCGAGTATAATCGCGAGTATTCGGCTGCGTCGAACAGGAACGCCCTGAGCATAGGCGGCATACGGGTCTTCACCAACTGCTCGGATATGCAGTCCCAGTCGCGTCCGAAAGAGTAAGAACCATACCGCCGCGGCAGCGAATATCGTCAGATATACGAGGGGATCTTGTTGAAAGAACACCTTTCCAAAAATCGGTAAGTCATTCAGGAGCGGGATATCCCAGACATCTATGCCAGAGAAACGGACACCGACATAGGGTCTACCGAGGAAGCCGGAGAGTCCTGTCCCCACAATGGACAGCCCAATCCCACTGACGAGTTGATTTCCATTGAGATAGATGGTTATGAAAGCATGAACGGTTGCAAGGGCAGCAGCGGCGAGTCCAGCAGCAAGCACAGAAAGTACAGGGTTTTGGGTTTTCACCTGTACCACCACACCGACCATTGCTCCCATGAGCATCATCCCCTCAACACCGAGATTGATCACGCCTGATCGTTCTGCTAACGTCTCTCCGATTGCTGCAAAAGCGATTGGGGTTCCACTGCGAAGTGCGCCGGCAAGGACTGCTAAAAGTACGCCGCCCCATGCAATCTGATCGCTCATTTTGCCTCCTCAATGACGGTTGCTTTACTCCGCCAGATCGACTCTCCAGCCAGAAAGGTCAAAAAAGCCAAGCCCAGAAAAATATCCACGGTTGACGCTGGAAGCCCTGCAGTGAGTTGTAAGACATCCGCACCCGAATAAAGTCCTCCCACAAGAAAAGCTACCGGTATAATCACTATTGGGTTATTTCGCGCCAGCCACGCAACCAAGAATCCCGTATAGCCGTAACCGGGTGAGATTCCGGGTCGCAAACGGTTTTGGATTACAGACACCTCACCGAGGCCTGCGATCGCTGCGATTCCACCACCAACCGCCATAAGGATGACGATATATTTCGCGGCGTTAACCTTAACATAGCCCGCGGTTCTTGGATTTGCTTCAATCAAACGAAGAGAGAATCCCCATGTCGTGGTGCGCAAAGTGAAGTAAACCAGCCCGACTGCTCCAAGACCGAGCAAAATCCCCAGATGGATATTGGATTTGCCCCAAGTTGGCAGAACTGCCCATTCTGGGAAAGCTGCCGAATACGGCCAGCCAAAAGCATTGGGGTCCCTCCAGGGACCGTGAACAAGGTGATCAACAACAAAGATTGCGACATAGTTGAGCATCAAAGTGACAAGGATTTCATTGACCTGAAAGCGGGCACGCAGGAATCCCGGAATCATCCCCCACAACGCCCCTCCAACCATCGCAACGAGTATTATGCAGGGAATCATCATGAAATGCGGCAACCACGGGACATAAAGGACGAATGCAGTCGCAGCGATGGCACCACAATGAAGTTGACCTTCACCGCCAATGTTGTAAAGCCCTGCTTTCGCTGGAATAGCGACTGCCAAAGCACACAAGAAAATAGGGGTCATCCGTGTGATCGCTTCTGTAAGGCCCAGGGAACTACCGAAACCGCCTACGATGACTGCCCAGAAGATGGAGACAGGATTCTTGCCGACTGATAGCAGTAGAATCGCCATCAGCAACGGAGCCGCTAACAATGAAGCCAAGGCAAAGATACGCTGTCTATTCCAACGATTTATCCGCTCACTCGGTTGCATTCTGAAAACTCCATGATGGGTTTTGATTCGCCTTGCGACTTTTCTTGTTTATGGGATGTACCTATTCCGCTCATCGCAAGACCGATTGAGTTTCGGACATCTAAGGAAGCGTCAAAGGTTCCAACGATATGCCCCTGAAATATAACGAGGATTCTGTCGCATAGAACAAGAAGTTCATCCAAATCTTCCGACACGAGAAGCACACCAACTCCTTCATCTGCCTGCCGCGTTATCTCACGATGCACAAAATCCACAGTTGCTATATCTAACCCCGCGGTGGGGTTCACTGCAACAATCATATCCGGTTGATTGGTTAATTCACGGGCAAGCAAGATTTTCTGAATATTACCTCCAGAAAGCGTCGAAGTTTTAACATTAGGATCAGCGGGCTGGA
>JAGWBV010000015.1:3344-3746 GCA_021295715.1 Candidatus Poribacteria bacterium
CCCCTGGTATAAATCCAATTCGATGGTCTTGGGTCTGTGGGAGGTGGATATCCCCATCAAATTGAGTTGTTCCTGTTAAGGCAGCAACCAGTTCGTCTTGTCCGTTGCTGCTGATTCCGGCAACACCGAGAATCTCTCCAGATCGAACTTTGAAGGAGGCCTCAGTCAAACCGGCTGGACAGGCTATGGGAGCAACGGTAAGATTCCGAACCTCTAAGGCGCACTTGTTCTTGGACACATCATTCTTCTTTGGACGATCCGGTGCACCTATTTCAAACGGACGACCGACCATAAGCTCAGCCAAATCTGTTTCGTTTAGTTCTTTAGTTTCCCGCGTTGCAACAACTTCGCCACGCCGCAGAACGGTGACTCTGTCAGCGATTGCCTTTACATGGTCAATTT
>JAGWBV010000015.1:3815-53158 GCA_021295715.1 Candidatus Poribacteria bacterium
CATCTAAGACTAGGACCTTTGCACCTTCTAATAGCAACCGGAAAATCTCAACGCGCTGCCGTTCCCCCATAGAGAGTTGCGAAACGTTCACATTCGGACGGATATCAAAACCTAAATGCTCTGCTGAATCCATAAGGTGCTGGTTCCACTGTTTTGACTTCAAAACCCAAGGTGTATTGGAGGAACCTAACGCAAGATTTTCGCCAACAGTCAACGCTGGAACCAGTGAAAAGTGTTGATGTACCATACCAATGCCAGCTAATTTGGCATCTTTAGGACTATGAAATACCACTTCTTGGTTATCAATTTCAATCCGTCCGGTATTTGGCGTGTAGAAACCAGCAAGTATTTTCATCAACGTGGTCTTCCCCGCGCCATTCTCACCAAGGATGGCGTGGATCTCCCCCCGCTTTGCCTCACAAGTGACATCTTGATTGGCTACGACTCCACCTGGGAATCGCTTGGTTATATTTTGAAGGCGAACGCTCACTTCATCAAAAGACATAGTTGTTTCCTCTGCAAGTGGCAATTCCTTATTCTTAGACTCCATTGTGTCGAATTTAGGTTGTATCTCTTTAATAATTGTTTGAGGTTTAATATGATTCATTTTGCTTTACTCCAGCCAATGTTTTCCAGCAATTCTTCAAAATTTCAAGTCTATCTATATTCTGAAGTTACTGTAACGTGAGTTTGATAAAAGCGGGATGTCGGGTTTCGCTACCGCTATTTCGCCAAAAAGCACCTTGGAAAAGGTCATATCTCTACCCGACCTACGGATCTATTTTCAAACTGGCGTTACTGTAGCAAAAAGCATGCCAATCACAAGCAATCGCGAAAGTATATCTTTAGCAAGTAGAATCTCTTTATCAGGTCTTAGGCAGTAAGTCTGTTGTCACGTAATGTTTCGAGGAGCCTACCGCATGAAAACATAGAAATAATTAGGCAACAATGGCATAAGTAATAAATATCAAGACGAAAATAAATATGTTACTTATGATGTCTAATTTGATACTATAGATAACAAATTGGAAATACTGATGGATAGCAATAGGTGGTAAATTCTTGGGCAATATACGGGCGATGAATCGCCCTACTACGAACCTATCCTCAATTTTAAGATGGACAGGACAGTAGCGAGGTGTTTTGGGCAGCCACAATACCTACCCTTACAAGTGTTCCGATATCCTCGGACTTTACTTTACTCAGCGTGCCCGACCTGTTCCATAAGTCGTTCCAACTTACTCGGATCTTTGACACCTTTTGATGCTTCAACCCCGGAACAAAGATCAATGCCGTGAGGTCGGATCGTTTCAATAGCAGCTTTGACGTTCTCTGGACGAATCCCACCTGCGAAGAAAACCGGCAGTGGACTTTCCGTGATGAGTTGCCACCGTATCTCGGTTTCTCAAGACTCATATCAACACTATCAAATAGTAGAAAATCCGCACCAGCATCTCGATATGCCTGCATCTCCTCCTGAACAGCCGGGATATCTACATTTTCAGGACGTCCCGCTGGTAAATAGACAGATTTCCAGAACTCACATGCATCTGTGCGCTTAAGTTCCTCAACCTGCTGAGGAGATTCCTGTCCGAGGAGTTGAACGGCAAACGGCTGAACTTGTGAAACTATTTCTTGTATGTCGGATGTTGAGCGGTTATAGAGTAGAATTACGGTGGGAATAGGACTTTCGCTGGCAATTTCGGCGGCTTGCGGAGCGGAGCGTGTCCGTTCAGATACGGCAACATCAACCAACACGCCGATGTAATCCGCACCCGCATCAGCGGCAAGTCGAGCGTCATGGATAGAAGTGATGCCGCAGATTTTAACACTACAGCAGGATTCTCTATGCATTTTTTAATTTTCCCTTGCGGTTCGGTTAGGTGAATTTGGAAAATAACGTACCTTTCCGTATATCCGCCCGCGCCGTTGTTGCAGGCTACTCTTACGAAGTTTCAGCATATAAGCAAAATTTTGTAAGTAGCAACCTAATAGTCTGTCACATCTAAACTGATAGGTGTACTCGACCGATTTTGTTGGGTTTCACGCCGTTCTACCTGCAGGAAATACCCAATCAAAAACACCTACAAAAAGTCAAAATAACGTTGACAAACTATTAAGTTATCTCACTCTTCAAAGACGGTTTGGCGGTCGGCATCTGAATAACAGATAATCATTGTTACGGGCTGCCAACCGGTATTGACAGCGTTGTGCCTGACATTGCGCGGAATACGTAACATCATGCCAGGCCTGAGTGGGATGACTTCATCGCCCAATTTGTGGTCACATTCACCAGAGAGGACATAGATAAGTTCTTCACAGTTCGGATGATAATGGGTAGGATTGCCTTCACCGGCGTTAATATAGACAACACCAAAAGTCATCTCAGCTTCTGGATCAATCTGATCGTTACAGAGCCACTTAATCGCTCCCCACGGGAATTCAAGCGCACCGGCATCATTGCTGTTGGTTAAAGTTATCTCCATAGTGGTTTCCTTTCTATCTTTCAAATTCAATTATACCTCGAAACAAGCCAAACATTGTGTCGCATAAGTCTGCAAACCCGCCGTAGGTTCTTTCTGAAGATAACCAACAGGAGCAGAGATAGCCTGCACACTGTCGATTTGCATATCAACTGCCTGATGTGTATGTCCGAAAAGCGCGTGCGTTACAAGCGGTTCCTGCAAACACTGAGCCCCAAGATGTTTACTGCCCATGAACGCCCGAAAATAATCCCACGGCAATTCACCTCGGTATCGGATACACTTCCGAAACGGAACATGGTGTGTGACGACAACGATATGTGATACATCATTCCGAATAGAGGCAATCTGCATCTCAAGAGCTGCTTCAAAACGTCGGGCGACACCTGGATCGGTATCATTCCATTTGGCGTATCGCTTATCGTTCCAGACGGCTCCCATCAACTCCTTTTCGGCATACTGAGCATCGGAAAAATCGTACCCATCGGGTGCGAAACTATAATCGTACCAGCCGATCGTCCCACAGAAACCGACTTTTTCGCTGATAAACGGCGCGTCCATCAACGGATGAATCCCACACGCATCACAAAGTTCCGAAATAATCCGACATTTCTGCTCACTCGTAACGTTAGCGGTTTCAATCGCCCAAATGTCATGGTTACCGGGGACAAACACTATCTCACATGCCAAATCCGCGAGGTGAAAGGCATTCAGTGTTTCGGAGAGTTGAACTAAATGTCGTGCGATATCTCCGGCGATCACGAACACATCAAGTTCTGCTGCCTTAACAGCATCAATGAGATGTGGAACAAGTAACTTGTTCAAAAGCGTAACGTCCGTGTGCAAGTCTGAAATGAGTCCAATTTTCATTAGCAGCCCACAACCTGTTGCGCGAGCGTTCCGCCGAATTACATTGATCCGTCTCCGAGACCTCTGAAGACCTCATCGAGAAAGATACGCACACCACTTTCATCGTCCTGCTGGTACTGTTGGAGTTGACGTTCCAACGCTTGGATTGAAGGCATATCGCCAATTTTTGCGATCGCGTCGACAAGGGTGAGTTGAATCGCCGATTCAGTGCTATTTTCCAAGGCATGAATCAATCGATCCCGCGCCTTAGATCCCCCGATGCTCCCGAGTGCGGAAGCAGCAATATCCTTCGTGCTGGTGTCGCCCTTTTCAAACGCAGTAATAAGCGTATCAACGGCAGGTTGACCGATCTGACTGAGTGCCAATCCAGCTTGGAATCGGATACCGGGAATTTCCGCAGGATTCTCAAGAACCGCAACGAGGGCATCAATGGCAGAAACCGGTTTGAGTATTCCGAGCATCGCGAGGCAGGCGCGTCGAATTTCTTGCTCTGGTTCCACTTCAATTTGGATGTATGCTTGCGCAAGTTCAGCGAGTTGTCCTTCGTTAATTTTTTGATAAAGTGCTTCGGATCTGTGTCTGAATTGGGTCCCGAAGGGAGCCTTAAGGGTGGCGGTATTCTCGGTTCTATCGACAGTAAGCAAACCCAGGATCGCAGCAGATTCTAACTGTTGTGCCTGAAGACCATCGGCTGGCAGTTGGTTCACGTCGGCACGTTGAAACTCCTGAAAAAGATCGTTTAGGACACTCAATTCAACGAGACGTTGAAGGCTATTAATGGCACCTTTCCGGAGCGAGAATTCTGTACTATTTTCGAAGAGGTCGACGAGTGGCTCAATCGCACGGACATCGCCTAAGTCTCCGAGTGCGTCGACAGCGGCAATCTTCACACCTATTAATTCGGTCGTTCGGAAAGTAAACTGCTTTTTAGAAAGTTCTCCGAGCGTTTTCTTGTAATCATCAAGGCTATAAATTTTGCGTTCATCGACAATTTTCTCAACAATGTCTCCTACCTGAATATCGGTATTTGCCGCTGGGGTACCGGGTTGAATCTCTTTGACCCGCACTGTCCCATTGCCTTCAACGCTGAGTCCTACCTTATCTCCTTGTCTGCGGAGGGCGATACGCAGTGGAGGCTTATCTTTTAGATAAAGAATGAAGTTATTATCCTCATCGAGTGCCTGCTTTATTGCCCTGTTAAAGTCTCCAGCCTCTCGAGCAGGATATTCTGCAATGACGTAAGAGATGAGTTCACCGGCCTCGAGTTGTGCTCTATCTGCGGGACCGTTGGGTGTCGTATTCAAAACAACGACGCCACTGGTCGACCAACGGTCTTTTAGGTCACTGTCTAACTGCTGCACCTGCATTTTCAGGCGTTCATCGTAATGCTGATTATCACATCCGAGTCCGAGTACCAGTAAAAAAAGGAGTGGCACGATAAACACCGAGGGGTGAGATTCGTTAAACCATCTTATTTTTTTTCGCATTTTTGAATTATTCCTTGCGGTTTTATAATTTTACCTTGCGGATAAACAAAGGGATGCTGCGTAAGTCCTAATTCAGTTAATCGGGATAACAACATCCCGGCTGCTCTGTTCCTTTAGAGCCTCTAAGAGCGGTTCCACAACTTTCTCGTCGCCGAGGACAGCCAAGGCTCGAATGGCATCAACACGCAGCGATGACCCCTTATTCTGCACAATTTTGACTAATTCCGGCACAGCAGCCCCACCGATTTTGCCGAGTGCTTCCACAGCAAGTTGTCGGACTTCAGGTTCCTCCCGATCGCGCGCCCATTTTGCAGAACCGGACTCAATTAA
Organism: Candidatus Poribacteria bacterium; assembly: GCA_021295715.1. Classification (NCBI taxonomy): domain Bacteria; phylum Candidatus Poribacteria; species Candidatus Poribacteria bacterium. The sequence goes on from JAGWBV010000015.1 coordinate 8,986, forward strand.
GGCAGCGAGTGCTGGAATCGCTTGTTCACTTCCGACCTCTCCGAGTGCCTTGACGGCATTCAAGCGAGTTTCCATTCTTCGATGATCCAGCAGTTTTACCAAAAGCGGGACAATTGTCCCCGGATCTTCCTGACCGAGATGCCCAAGTACCCAATTCGCATTATGCCTATCGCGATTGTCGCTCGACTTGATTGCCTTTTGAAGTTGACTGAGAAGCCGATTCCTATCGCCTTGCTTATAGATCCGTTTTAGAGCATCAAGTGCAGCATTTTGGACATCCAAGTCATCATCACGGAGTGTCTCAAAAACGAGTCTTTCGAGGTACTTCCGCTGCTCTGCTTGATATGCGAGGAACATCTGTTTGCCTCGTTCAGCGATCGATGCTTCTTGCCAATCAGTGGTATCCGGTTCGTAAAATTCCTGCGAGTTGTAATATCCAAGCAGATAGTGTGCCTCAGCACTATCAATCTGTTGCTGGAGTGCGAGTTTAAATTCTCGGACAGCGCGTTCTTCTTTGCGTCGTTTATCCGATTTAATCAGTTCTTTACCCTTCGCGAGGTTCTCGTTCTGAGTGCCGCACCCCATTACAAAGAGCGTAAGCACAAGGGCAAGCCAGATTTTCTTCATAGTCCGTTTCTCCTATGCCACTGTCGTAAAGCCCCTAATTACTTGGACCTTGGCAGTAGGCGAGGTATTTTTGCGAATCAACACGGGATTAAGTCTGAGAATAGACGAAATCCGTAGCGCAAGTCGCGTGTGGACTTGCGAGACAATGTATTACATTTGCGCGTGTGGCATTCGGTAGGGTGTTTCCTTTAGAAACTGCGCCAGCGGCGGCGCGGGGTTCATTGATGAATCACACCATTAGGCATTAAGAAGTTCCTGTTGCTCGCCCGCGGTCTCAGTAACGGGATTTTCAACGGTGTCTGTATCTACGACTTCTTCTGCGGTTTCCTCTTCTACGACTTCTTCTGCGACCTCTTCTTGTTCTTCTGCGTCAAGCATTTTCTGCAAAATAACAATCGGTTTTTCAACGAAGCCCCAATCCTTATATCTCTGGATGACATTCGTTTCCGAGGATGCCAGTTCAATTTCAAGGGTTTTCGCGCCATTTTCTGCCGCGGCAGCCTCGGCAGCCTTTATGAGATAATCCGCCACACCTAACTGCCGAAAGGGTCCAGATACAGCGAGATTCCCGACTTGAGCCACCTCAGAATCATGGGAACCCTTACTTACGGTAATCTGCCCGATCGGGTATCCACTCGACTCAGCAACGAGTCGATGGGTTTGACCGTCTGAGTCCAAATCGGCTTTGAGTTCTTCCGCAACTTCTGCTGGAGTTTTCTCAGGGAAACAAAATGTGTGTAAATGCACTGCATCGTTTTCTTCAGCCGGGCGTACCTTGAGCGCACCAGCCAAGTCGAAAGCTTGATTTGCCATGTTAATCTCCTTTATCCATTATCAAAGTGCTGGCATCTTTGAGCACTGCGCCGCAGCACCTCTCAATCGCCAGCATCCATCCACATGATTCTGCCATTGTAATACAATCTATTTCACATTACAAGCATTTTTCAAAAAGTTGTCATCTGAAAGCAAAACGCGCTAAGGAATCGATGTTTCACTTCCTGCTTCAGCATCCTCCGAACCTTCAAGGGCAACAGGGAGTGGCTGGTCGGATTCCTCAACTTTTGTTTCATCAAGATCCTCCTGCCCAATTCGCAGTTGCCGCTCTGCATCCACAACATCTCTGTTAATCTTGCCGATACATCGGTTGAGTTTATCAACGAGAGCAGTATGACCACTCATAGCACGACGGATTTGGCGAAGCTGATCAACGACGAGTCGAAAGGATCTGACAAAGTCGCCAGCATCTAAACGTGCATATCGTTCAAGTTTGTCAAAATCACAACCTTGACTCCAAGCGAGCATCGCAGTGCAGAGTCGAAGTTCTAAGAGCGGTGTGATTTCAGTCACCTTATGTTTAGCCTCTAAATTCTGTATGAGCGAAATTTCAGAACTGACTGCATAAAGATTCTCTAACAAACGTTCATCTTTGAGCGGTTTAAAGTATCCATCTTTACGGGGTTCGGTGACAATAGCGACCATGAGACAGTTAATTTCGTCCTCTGTCAACCTTTCAAAAAAGCCGCTAAACAGTACTTGGGTTAGCTGGACCTCATATCCATAGAGATGGCCAGCGGTGCTCCCGCGCGGCAGAAGCGTTTGTGCGTCAATGTATCCGAGTTCTTCAAGCACTTTCAAACGGGCGGCTATCTGTCGCTGGGGATCGTTTTCAACAAGTGTTGTCTTTTTCTTAAGTTTTTGAAGTCGTTCCTCTTCCTTGCGAATGGTTTTATATTTCCCGGTACATGTGGATAAGTGCTGACAGTCGGTACAAAGACTCTCCTCGCGCCTCGTTTGAAAACGTTTAATTTCTTTCTGAACGGTTCTCAATCGCCTCGCGCGTTCCTTTTTCCGCTTTTTTCCTCGCGTCTGGGATTTGATTTGTGCGAGTTCTACATGCAAACGCTGAAGATTTTTTTTATGATTCCGCTGCTGACGATAATGTTTCTCAATTTGCACACTCCCATCAATACCTTCGTGAATACACTCGGGTTTAGGGAGCGTCTGAAGTTTTTCCGTCTTATCTTTAATTTGCTTATTGAGCTTAGTGACCCGCACGCGGTTCTGATGGTTACTCAAACTCATCGTATAAACATCGTAAATGTCATCACCATATTTCTGATAAAGGTTGAGAATGCTGGAATAGGAAAGATTGAATTGGCTCTCTATGGGTTCGATCTTATCAGAAACAATACGTCGAATTTCATTGAAATCCGCATAAGCGGGTATAATTTGGGCATAGACGTAACCGATGGAGTCAATACCGCGCCTGCCAGCACGCCCCGACATCTGACGATATTCTCGTGCCTTGAGATGCCGAAATCCGAGTCCATCAAATTTTTCAAGGCTGTCAAAGACCACTGTACAGGCTGGCATATTAATACCAACAGCGAACGTTTCAGTGGTAAAAAGGAGTTGAATTAATCCGGAGGTAAACAACCTCTCGACGACCTCTTTCAGCGTTGGTAACATACCCGCGTGATGATAAGCGATGCCGCAACTGACTAACCTACGGAATTCCGTAATTTTCTTTTCTTCGACGATGTCAAATTGGAGACAGAGCTCATCAAATTGCTTTAAAATCTGTTCGGTCTGTTTTTTATTTAGCAACTGTAGCTGCGATCCGAACACCAATGCACCTGCGTTTTCTTCACACCCCCTCCGACTAAAACAGAAATAGAGGCAGGGAAGCTGCTTCTCTCGACGGAGATGTGGAATCAGGCTTGTCTCTACCAAGTCAGCAGGAAGTGCTGGAGGTTTTTTATCTTCAAATGGGTCGGCTTTTCGTTTACGCGAGTCGTGCTGCGCCCTTCTGCGAAGTGCGGAGATATGTTCTACACTACCGATGCCATAATCTTTAAAATAGAGGTGATGCTCCAAAGGAACGGGACGTTTTAATTCTTCAATTATCTCGATGTCAATATCCCGAACACCTTGCATCCATTCGGTGAAGGGACGAATATTTGGGATTGTCGCGCTCAGACAAACGAATTTAATATGTTGAGGTGCGAAAATGAGGCTTTCTTCCCAGACGGTGCCGCGCTCAATATCATTAATATAATGAATTTCATCAAAGATGACGTAAGATACGTCTCTTAACCGTTCAATATCATCAAAGATAGTATTTCGAAAAATCTCGGTCGTCATCAAGAGTACTTGTGCATACGGATTGAGTACGACATCGCCAGTGACAATTCCGATTTTTTCCCCATACTCGGCGTAAAAGTCCCGATATTTTTGATTACTAAGGGCTTTGATCGGTGCGGTGTAGATAACGCGTTGGTTTTCCTTAAGACACTTTTCAACAGCGTATTCAGCGATGACGGTTTTGCCAGCCCCCGTCGGGGCAGTGACAATTACTGACGTATCCCGATTAATCGCTGCGATCGCTTTCTCCTGAAACCGATCCAGTTCTAACCCTTTGTAAAGCATCCAACCCTCCCTTGCACTCCAAACCCCATCTGCGCATGTAAAGCAGTGTGAGGCGTAATGTTAAAATTAATTGTAATAGATGCGTTATTTTTTGTCAAGCGAAATTTTTCTCAAATTCGTAGAGTCCAACACTGCCACAGGCATCAGCGGTCAGTATAAGTCGGGTTGAAAACCCATCCCACAAAAGACACCACCAGTTGTCGGTAAGGCGAGGTTAGAAACCTCGCCAGCAGGGAATGATCAGCAAGCCTCGGGAATCGGAGTTTCCGCCTACAGAAGAGTTGAATGCCTTTGGCACTTCCACCGTTTCTCCTTGACATCCTCCACCTTTCATGGTATTATGGTATGAAGGATATTCAAATCGGGTTCGATAGTGAAGTTAGAGGTGCAAACTTATGCAAAACACTAAAGGGAGACGAAACCAAGTGTCACATATCTCTTATGGAAAACAGATCTTGGCGATTCTGATATGTGTTGCGCTTTTTGGCGTTATCGGATGGGCACAAAAGAACAATGCCGAAAATAAGAAAGGCACCACCTTAGAAGATCTCGGTGTAACAGAAGCACAGAAATCCCAACTTGAAGAATTGTGGAACCTGAAACGCCAAAAGGACATTCAGGCAATCAACGATTTGAAAACTTTAAATCGACTTGCCAAAGATTCGCTTGTAGAAGATACAGAGATTCAGAAGACCTTAGACGAATTCCGAGCGAAGCGGAAGGAAATGCAAGGACGGATTGAGGAAATTGAGGAAGAATTGGTTCAGATATTGCCGACCCGAGCGCAACTCCATTTAACACTGATGGGGGTGTTGGATAACGGTATCCCGCGCCGAACGAAGAAAACACAAACCAACAAGACGACAGACGCAGCACCCAAATCACCGCCGGAACAGTAGGTGCAATAAAAAAGTGGAGGATACCAGACTTGAACTGGTGACCTCTTGCATGCCATGCAAGCGCTCTCCCAGCTGAGCTAATCTATTCTGAGGGAATGCAAGAAAAATTTACTTTTATCGGAAAAATGACAAAAAAACCGCAAACAGATCCATTTTTCTCCTTCGCGAACCTGAATAGTACCGAGGTTGAACTCGCAACAGGTGCGCTGCTCATCGCGCAGAGCGAGTATCGCGAACTTAATATTGAGAATTACCTCCACCAGCTTGATGAGATGGCGGATACGGTTCGGGAACGGATCCAAGAGACGACGCTACCTGAGGCGCACATTACTGTCCTGAATCAATACCTCTTTCAGGAAAAAGGGTTCACAGGAAATACCGACAACTACTACGCCCTCGGCAACAACTTCCTCAACTTTGTCCTTGATAAAAAGACGGGGATTCCGATTACGTTAGGTGTTGTCTACATCGAAGTCGGCAGACGCGCTGGGTTACCACTTGTTGGCGTAAATTTTCCGGGGCATTTCCTTGTAAGATACCAACGTGAGCATTTAGACATCCTGCTTGATGTATTTGAAAACGGATCTTTTATGTGTGAAGACGCACTCCAGACAAAACTCCAAGAAACGCATGGTGACTCGGTCCCACTGGAATCGAGTATGTTGGTTGAAGCGACAGATAAAGAGATTCTTGCCCGCATTTTGCGGAACCTGACGCGCGCCTACACGCTTCTTGAAAACTACGATAAAGCACTTACAGCGGCTGAACGGATCACGTGGCTGCTACCGAACGTCGCCGCGGATTATCGCCTCCTGGGTTACCTGCACTACAAAAATCATGCATACAGCGAAGGTATCGCTGCTTTCGAGACCTATCTCCAACTCACAAACGCGCCACCCGATGCTACAGCAGTTGAGCGAAACATCCAACACCTCCAAAAATTGCTCTCGCGTCTGAATTAAGAATAGCCGTCAGCGGTCAGCGGTCAGCAAGAATCGGGAATTGAGGTGTTTTCTCCTCCCATAGAAGAACTGAATAGCCCTAATTACCAACACAAAAACATGACATTTTTTAACGGACGTGATATACTGAGTTGAAACGTCTGGTTAGCGGATGTGCACGTGCGGCGGATTTCCGCTTTCAAGTCCGTGACGGTCCGCATAATGGTTAATGGCAAACACTACATTTGAATCTCAGCGGTTTCTGGAGAATCTCAACCTAAATTAACTATGGAGGAGATGACCATGAAGTACCTGGAACGCTATTGCACTTGGGTATGTGCTGTCCTGCTTCTGCTCAATTTATCAGGACCAGCACTGGGACAGGCAGAAAAGGCGGAAACCCTTGTCGGACACTGGACCTTTGAGAAAGGTGTCGAACTGGAAGATCTTACGGGTAACTTTGCCGACATTAAACTCAATGGTGCTACAATTGAGGACGGTCAATTAAATGTTGATCTTGGCAAGTGGGCAATCGCAAGTGGATATGATGGAGCGGACATCGGAGAAAAGACCTTGGTGTCGTGGGCTATCATGGATAACCTTGATGTACAGGCAGGCTCAATATTAACCATCGACCGTCTCTCGGATCCGACATTCGACGCGATCGTCTTTGGAGAACGCCAACATCATCGCTGGATGGCAGGGAGCGGGTGGTTTCATCGCACCCAAGACCCGAAACCGGGGTTCGAGGAAAAGAAAACGGGAGAGCTGATTATGATGGCAATCTCGTATGAAGATGATGGTGGTACGGCGCGTGTGCAGATATACCGGAACGGGGACAAAATTGGGGACTATACCTTTGGTCAATTCGTGACTTTTGATAACAACGATGCGGAGGCAATTTGGGGGAAGCGTCACGGCGGTTTAGCGGGAGGTCCCGGTGATCTTGATGCTCATATCGAGGATTCACGAATCTATGCCGCTGCCCTCAGTGAGGCAGAGATCAAAAAATTACTGCCAGACTCGCTTGATGTGGAAGCGCACGGTAAACTCGCGACGACATGGGCAAAGTTGAAAACCGAGTAGCTATTGCGTGAGAGTCTCGGAGGGTTTTAAAATCCTTCGGGACTCCGCGAGAGAAAATCAACATTAATCTACAACGGTGAAGAGAAACCGAAACGCACGCATGAAAATTTTAGGTATTGACACCTCTACCCCTATTGGGAGTATCGCCTTAATAGATGGCGATAATTTAGTCGCAGAACATACACTCAACATTGTCCAAGCACACTCCTCGAGACTCATGCCAGCGATTGATAGCGTCTTGAAATGGGGTAATATCACAGTAGATGCTCTGGATGGATGTGCCGTTGGCATCGGACCCGGATCGTTCACCGGTATTCGCATCGGTGTCGCGACGATCAAATCCATCTGTTATGCCCTCGACACACCGATTGTTGGTGTCTCGACCTTGGAGGCGATCGCCTATAACCTCCGATCGACAAACGGTGTCATCTGTCCACTTCTCGATGCCCGACGGAGCGAAATTTATGGCACTGCTTTCCATGGCGGCACCGAATGGCAACGTCTCAGCGAAGATCTCTGCTTACCCGTCGATGCATTCCTCGATCGACTCACTACGAATGTCCCATCAAATGGTCTTCTCAATTTCGTTGGGGATGGACTCCTGACGTACGGAGATGCAGTCCGAGAAAGGCTCGGTGGGAACGCACACTTTGCCAATCCTATTTTCAACGTTCCACGGGGGGCAACGATTGCACACCTTGGGGCACAACGGCTGCAGCACGGCGATACCGATAGTTACTGGACCTTAGTACCGAACTACGTTAGGGTCGGATTATATTAAATTTCTAATTTACCTTGCGGAGAAACGACGTGCGTTTTACCTATCAAGTCCGCCCCTCAAATCCGTCTGCGCCGTTGTTGCAGACTACGGTTTTAGCACTTACGAAAAGTGGAACGGTGAAGCGCAGCATTAGATGAACCGTATTTTTAAAAACACGTCATCCCTATCCAGTGCCCACCTTATCGGCCGCCTCGGCTCACTCGTGATAACGATCTGGCTCATGCCACGTTATTTTAGTGAAAGTGAACTCGGCGGCTATTTTGTTGCGATTGCCCTCACGAACCTTATTGCGATTCTCACGGAATTAGGACTCCAAAACCCACTCATCCGAGAGATGACGTTGCACCCGCAACAGACCCGACACTATCTCGGCAACGCGCTCATTGTCCGCGTCATTCTCTCAATTGTTGCTTATGGCATCATGATTATCAGCGGTATAATCCTCTATCCGCCGATAATCCTAAAGATGATAGTTTTTTTAGGGTTGGCAGAGATTGTCAATTCGTTAGCACAATTGCACCGATGTGTCTTCCGCGCGCACGAGGAGATGAAATATGAGGCTTTAACCGTAATAGCCGAGCGTGGCGCGTTTCTTGTCATCGGCGGTGGCGCGATTCTACGCGGCTATGGACTCGTGCCGATCTGTCAAGTGATGCTCGCAGCGAGTTGTATTAATCTGGTTTTGAGCGTTGGATTCGCCCGATTCCGCTTCACGCGACTGCGTTTCCAACCGAGTCGAGAGATCGTGAAAGTGCTGATGCAGCAGGCGTTGCCGTTTGCGGTTGGGAACCTCTTCAATCTGCTCTATTTTCGCGTTGATGCGATTCTGCTATCAAAATTAAGCGCGGAAGGGGTGGATGCCAACACATGGTATGGTCTGGCGTATACGATTGTTAACGCTTTCACGACTCTGCCGGGAGCGTTCATGATGGGTGCGATGTTCCCTGTGCTATCTCGTGCATGGGAACGAGAGAAAGGGAGGTTCCCGGGGGCATACGCGCTTGGTATGCGGTGGATGGTCCTGAGTGGATTTCCGTTAGCGGTTGGACTTTCAATATTATCGCCCGAAATTACGATGGTGTTATTTCCGACCTACACACCGAGTGAAGTCGCCAAAATATCAATTGCACTCCAATGGCTCAGTTGGGCGGGTGGACTCATTTTCATAACGACAGCAGTATTGGCGGTGCTTCGAGCGACAGATAAACGTCGTGCTTTCTCCGTCCTGATGGGCACAACGGCACTCCTGAACATCTGTTTGAATCTATACCTAATCCCGCGTTTCAGCCACACGGGTGCCGCCATTGCGATGGTTATCAGTGAGGGATACCTACTTATTTTTGGAATCGGTTACATTTCAAGAAACATTATCAAATTACGGGAAACCCCGTTTATATTCCGCACGTTTTTGAAAGCATGTCTCCTCTCTGCTCTGATGGGCGTTGGTTTAGTGCAGTTGAAGGGTTCCCTCTCTATCTGGACACTGATTCCGTTGGCAGTGTTGTTTTATGGGGGCGGGATGGCGATTCTGGGGGAATTTCGGGAAAGACTTCGGTTTGAGTAAATTCGTACTTGTTTGAATCAGGACTCACAGGATGAGGGGATTTACAGGATGAGAGACGCTTATCGCTTGAAAATTGCCCTTCATAGAATCACAGAAATATTTTCAACTTCATAAAGTTTATACTATAAGAGGAACACAACCTAACAGGTTATGTTACAAAGAGGGTAACTTAGGTTATTTTACTATTACTGCTCGTTGTGTGGCAGTGAAATCTCCCGCCACGAACTGTAAAAAGTAGACACCACTTGAAACCTGTTCGCCCGTTTCATTCCGTCCATCCCAATAGGCGGCTCGTTCTCGTGTGAGGTAATACCCCACAGGCTTGAACCCAATAGGAATTGTTCGGACTAAACGACCACCCACATCGTAGATTTCCATGCTCACATCTGCCGCGTCTGCCAATTGATACGGTATCCATGTTTCAGGATTGAAGGGGTTGGGGTAATTCGGGAGGAGTCGCGTCTCTCTGACCCCTTGATTGGCGGTTGCCAACCAAGCACGTAAAATCTGAACTGTCATCTTAACACTATCGGATTTCTCTGGAATAGTTTCCAATTCATTCAAGGCGCGCCGGACGACAATAACATCTTCAGGCGAGGACGGTGTGTTTTTGATGACATCCATCAGAGAAGGTGCGGCAGCTATCTTTTTACCGAGACGTTCCGCAACAGATACAAGATCAAGGATATTCACCTGTCCATCTTTGTTGACATCTACTCTCGGATTGGAGGGTAGTTTCTGTCCAAGATTCTGTGCCACAAGAATAATATCAAGAATGTTGACAATCCCGTCCTGATTGACATCTCCACTGGGTTCAACCCCTTCAGCAGCGATAAACAGATCTGCCCATTGTGCCCAGTCGCAATTTACATCTTCACCAGGATCGGTTATCAATTCCAACAACACATAGTCTCCCGTGTACCTCGAAAGAGATACGTTAGCATCTTCCCACCCAAAGGTGTTTGTGAAACGTTCAAATTGCGTTTCACCATTCACAAGCACCTTGAAAAACACACCATCACTGCATCCGTCTTGTAATCCCATTGAAAAAGAGAATATTATCTTGCGTGCTTGAGGCAAGAATAACAAAAACTGGAGAACAGTTTGTCCACCACGAGGCGGATGTGCAATAATACTCTCCTTGGGGATTCCGCCGATAGTCATGACACTAAGTTCACCTGAGTTCCACACACTCCCGAGGCGGAATATCCCCTCAAACTGCAGTCCAGCAGTAAATTCGGTATCTCTCAGATTATATGGGGAAATCATTTGTTGTCCAGGCTGAAAGAAAAAGAGAATTTGTGCAGGAAGTGCCGTCTCAATGACATATTGTCCGTTTCCTTCATCTTCCAGTGTATCAGGGAAAGTTTTTATCGGTTCATTGGGTAAGAAAAATCCTACTTTCGTAAGTTCGTTTGAGGGTTCAGAAACGATTTTAGGTTCTCCCCACACTGCCCAATCCCATCCAGTATTTTCCTCGGGACCTGGATTTGTGGTAAAGCGGAGTTTGATGTCTTCACTTTGATAGGCGGTCAAATCCAGACGGATATGCTCCCACTTCTGTTCTGTGTGATGTCGACGAAAAATTTCATCACCTTGGACAGAGACAATGAAGGTTACACCATCAGAGTTTTCGGAACCCTCTGCCAATCCAATATCAAAATCCAAAGAGATGTGAGAGCTATTTGGCAGCGAAAGTGTCCATTCACCAAATGTATCGCCGCTGATCCCTTGCCAAGGGGGTTGCGCCCAAATTGTAGCCTTACGAATGCCAGAAATAGAAGTCTTACCATGTCCGAAGGTCGCTCCTTTTTGTCGAGGTAATTCTTGCCCATTCACGACAATGCCTGTTTTTAGAACATGAAACTGTGACAATAAATCAATATCGTGACGGACATCCATCTTTTCCAGTTGGAAAAGAGCGGCATTTTCTGTCACACGTGATTCTGTTACAGCAACACCTACTGGCAAGGAATTAATATGTACTCGAGAGAAATTGCGAGGTGTATTGCTTAAGAAATAAGACCTCTCTGGATTCAAACCAAGTATCATCGTCTCATTGTAAGCGTGCCAGTGCGGCAGACTTCGATCCGTCTTTACTTGCGTCACACCAAATACTCTTTCATACCCGGCATCCTCCTGAGGTAAATCAAAGATAGAACCGCCATCAGTAGTTTTCAGCGTTGCAATTTCATCACCTTTACCCACATATTGAAACAGCGTGTCAGCTCCCCAGTCCATCTCAAAGTCCGGCTTCAGACCAAGTTGCTGCCAATTTCGTGCAATTGAGAGTAACTCCTGTGTCCTCACCCGTTCCGGCCCCAAGTCAGCTATTGACGAGAGCCGAAGCGTGGGCAAAACGCCCCAATTCTCATACGACTCCAGATATTCTTGGTAAAGTTGTAGTCCTCTATCAGGGTTAGGCAACGCCAAATAGCCATAAGGTAGCGTATACTGAGAAAATAGGAATGAACTAATTGGGTGTGATTTTGCCGCTGGTCCTCCGTACCAGTCGTGCCGGTGCGAGACTTTCCAACGTTGTGCGAAGCTCTCACGGAAAAATGTGACTTCATGAAGACTCTCACCGCTAAAAACAACTTTCGGCATCGCGGCTGCTAATTCCTCATGCATTCGCAAGTTCCCTTGGGCAGGGGTTAGCCCCTCAACCAGCCCATTTGCATCATTAATTACAAAGTGGCTGATATCCAAATGGAATGCATCCACCCTGTATTTTTCCCACACCTCCTTCAGTTGTCGGATGAGAATTTTTCTAAATGCAGAGTTCGCAAGATTAATAAAGGCATGACGTTGGGGAACATTCGTTCGTTCCCACCACCATCCGCGAAGGTCTCCATTCCATGGATCTCGAAATTGAAATTGCTGAAGGTCCTCATAGAGAGAATGGTACGGTGAAACGCCAACGAGATTTGCATGCGGCATCACCCGAAACCCGTATTGGCGAGCAGCTTCAACAAAACGACCAAACTCAGGTTTTGCTGTATAATCTGGGTAATTCACATCATAATCATTTTTCCGCCACCCTGTCACATACAGTAAAGTTTTTGCGGGATCAATTTGTTCCGCCAACCCATCTAATATGCCAACATCCAAACCGTGATAGATAACAATCAAGCCAATGTTTTGAACCCATGTTGGCATGTCTGACAATCGCCAAGGTTTAAATGTTCTTTCCATCCACTCCCGATACTGTCTCGCAGGCACACGCCAGTCGCCTGTGTATGTATTCAATCTCCACACCACAGATTTCGCGGAGGTCAGGGCATCAAAAGGTGCTTGATTTTGGGTTTCAAAACCGAGGGCAAAACTCTCTACATCTTTTTCATAGTGGAGGACTTTGAACCGAAAGGTCTCATCTGTGCCCCGAACGAAAAAACCACCCTGTTCACCTTGAAGAATCGCGAGTTGCACTTCCCAACTAAACGGATAATCAAAACTTCTGGAAGTGAACGGAGATATCGCGTTAATGATTTGTCCACCGTCCGCTGCAAGAATGAGGTCCAGACTCCTGACATTTAGATTTCCACATCCCCACTGTATCCCATAGACGCCTGCAGTGTCGGAAGTTCCGTCCTGTTGAATCAGTAGATCGCCTGATCTCGCGTCAACGCCTATGAACAGACGAATTCGGTTTTGTCCCTGACGAAACAGGATTTCTGCTTTCAGCGGTGCGACTTTTCTTGCTTCTATTAGCGTCGCTTGGTCGGTCCAGATAGATCTGCCGTCTCTTTTTAATAATCCACTGCGCCCACGAAAACCTGTAACGCCGCCCGCACCGAGAGGGAGGGTATAGGTTTCTTCAGTGAGTTTGTTATGGAATTGGGTGATAACGCCATCGGTGAACTCGACTTGGTAGGTATCGGTTTCGACAAAGACGTTATTGTCAACAACCTTAATTTCGGCAGACCGCGCTATTTGGGAACAACATAAACAGACTATTCCACTTAGAATGACTACGGTAAAGAAACGCAAGTTGCCTTTCCTCCAAAGTTTATATGAAGAAGGCGTGAGTTTGATTTATTGGGTAAGATATCAACACCGATGTGCGTAGTGTTCAGTTGTTTCGTTGGGTTTCGCTATATGTATTCTGTGAATAAGGTTCTGGAAATGGGCATCATACATATCAACTGGCGGATTCTTGGTTTCACCGCTCTACCCAACCTACGTATACATTACCTTTTTATTCTCGAACTCACGTTCCTATTCAGTTTTCGACTTTCTGTTAGCTTTGTGGGATAAATCGCGACCGGGAGGTCGCTCCTACGGAATAGTTGTCAGTTATCGGTTGTCAGTTAACACCCCTAACCCCCTTATCAGGGGGAATAAGAGTCGGGATTCGGAGATCCCTTCTACAGAAGAAGGAAATGATCTCATCCTCCAAAACTCAGGCGTACAATTCCTCAAACACGTCAAAATAAGTAGGGAAGGTTTTGCTGACGCAGTCTGGATCGTTAATACGTATTCCGCTCGCCTTTAGACCGACGAGTGAAAATGCCATCGCTATGCGGTGGTCCTCGTAGGTATCAATTGCGGCAGGGGTAATAGGGGCGGGTGAAATTTCGAGTCCATCTTGATGTTCAATGACAGGAACACCTAACTTTCGTAGTTCCGTCACCATTGCATGAATCCGATCGGTTTCTTGCCAGCGCGTGTGTTCAATGTTCCGGATGGTGACTTTGCTATCGGCAAAGGGTGCAATCGCGGCAAGGGTTAGGGACGTATCCGAAATCGTCCGCATATCCACATCGACACCGTTCAATTGGCGAGGACCGGTAAGGGTAATTCCATTGTCAGAAACAGTGACCTGACACCCCATTCGTTCCAAAATACGCACAAATTGGACATCGCCTTGCATGGAATCTAAGTGTAAATGCTGGACAGTGACGCGTCCTCCTGTGAGTGCGGCAGCTGCCAAGAAATAGGAGGCGTTGGAGGCATCGGGCTCAACGTTATAGATACGCGGCTGATACCGCTGCCCACCTGAAATCCGAAAATACTGATAGCCTTCGCTGACGACTTGGACACCAAACGCCTCCATGACTGATAGTGTAATGTCAATATAGGGCATTTCGCGATCCCCAACGACCTCAATCTCTACGTCGTTTTTAGCGGACGGTGCGATGAGCAGCAACGCCGTTAAGAATTGGCTGCTCTTAGAGACATCAAGTCGGGTCTTTCCACCCTCCAATCCGTTTGCCTCAATAATGACAGGCAGATGTCCATTGCCGAATTGTGAGCGTGCCGAAACCCCAATTTGTGTCAGCGCATCCAATAAATCGGAGATAGGGCGACCGTGTCGCATCGGTTCATCACCATCAATGACGAACCGCCCATGACCTAACGAAACGTAGGCGGTCAGCGAACGTGAAGTCGTCCCTGAGTTCCCGATATAGAGTTCGGCACTCGAAACCGGAATGTCCGCGCCATTTCCACGGACATCAAACCTCGTCTGCTTCTCATCAGCGTCAATCTCGACGCCGAGTTTCTGCAGGGCATTGCACATATAGCGTGTATCATCGCTGAAGAGAGCACCGGTTATGGTTGAAGCCCCGTGTGCCAACGCGGCGACTAATAACGCCCGATTGGTATAACTTTTGGAACCGGGAACCTTTATGGTGGCATCAATGGGTTTGCGAATTGGCTGTATCCGAATCATTTTTTAATTTTACCTTGCGGAGAACGACGCGGGTCTGTACTTTGGCGATTTTTGCTCAAGAGTCGCCTTCCACTTCGTTACAGGCTGCGTTTTCGCTGTAAATTCTTGTACCCTGAAAAACTCGTTCATTTGGCAATCCCTGCTTCCGATAATAATTGTCGAATCTCGTCCTTCACAGATTCATCAATAGGCAACAACGGACTCGTTGTATGGGCACTACAGACTCCCAAAATCTCCAGACACGCCTTCATACCGCTAACGCCCTGTCCATAGGTATATATTTTGCTCAGTCGCAGCAGCAACTTCTGTAACCGATGGACTTCGTCAATATCTCGCGCTTTTGCGGCGTTGTAGAGTGCGATAGATTCTTTCGGGGCAACGTTTGAAATCGAGACGACACCCCCATCAGCACCGAACAGGACCGCTGCGCCGAGCGCAGTATGCGAACCGAGCATGATAGAGAAATCCGTCCGGTCTCCGAGCCGAGCCAAGAGGTCGAGGCAGTTCGTCCAATCGCCGGAACTGTCCTTAATTCCAACAATATTCTCACAGGTCTCCGCGAGTTGGGTAACGACATAGGGTTTAATTGCGGTTTTGACAGTTGAAGGGATGTTGTAAATGAAAACGGGGAGTTCCGTGCTTGTAGCAACATCGTAAAAGAATTCAATCAGATCTGCATCGTCGGTGGAAGGGTAGTAGTAACCGGGTGTTGCAGCGACGGCATCAACGCCAAATTGTTCGGCAATTTTAATGTTTTGGATAACGCGCTGGGTGCTTGTGTCCATCACACCACAGATAACCGGGACACGACCCCCGATCGCTTTGATAGCGATGTCCATCGCCCGTTCGCGCTCTGTATCCGTTAACGTGGTAAATTCACCAGAGGTACCCAATAGATAGATGCCGTGGATACCGTTGTCAATCAAACGATTGAGTTGATTAATAAACCCAAGCTCATCAACGCGCTCTTTTTCATCAAGTGGCGTTATTGTCGGTGAAAAAATGCCTTCAAATCGAGTATTCATGAATCCACCTCATAGACAGTAATTGCTGTCTCACTCATAGATTTTGCAAGGAACACAGTATCGGATTAGTTATATGACTTAAGATTGCAGTGTAGCAGAATCTGATTTAGATGTCAAGAGAGCCGTTTCCGTTTGCAAATTATGCCGAAAACGTGCTATGATACAATTAAACTCAACCGGTTTAAAGACCCACATCAACAGGACATAGCAAACGTCAAATAAGTAGAAGATAGACAGTCCAGCCCGTCAAAAGGGAACCACAATGAACATCCGCACGCAACTGACCTTCAGATACATAGGCATCATGCTTTTAGTGTTACTTGCAATGTATTTCTATCTCGCTACGATGCTCAAAGACTCTATGAGCAGTCACATTACCAGCGAATTGGAAGTTCAGGCAGAATTGACTCGGGAATTCCTCATTGAAGAACTCCCCAGGAAGGATAACTTTACCTACGCCCTCATAGACCCACTCGTCGATAGACTCGGAAAGGCTAACAATGCCCGTGTAACCTTCATCGACTTGGATGGTGTTGTCTGGGGGGATACCGAACGGGATGGACAGGCACTCCGTGAAATGGACAATCACCTTACGCGTCCAGAGGTACAGGATGCCATCAAGAAAGGAAGCGGTATTCGAGAACGTTACAGCGATACAACCCAGACAGAATTTCGTTACTTTGCTCTTCCAATACATAGCAGCGTGGGTGCAGAAATTGCATCAGATGGAGAAGGAACTTTGATTGGCATCTGCCGCGTCGCGCTTCCGATGAAAGTTGTCAATACGGCGATCGGCAACATCCGACGAATGGCTCTCATTGCGAGTGTAGCAGGACTCGTTCTCGCAATCGTGTTCAGCGTCTTCAGCACCGGTGCCATCACTAAACCGATTGAGAAATTAACCCAGGTGACCCAATCGCTTGCTGCTGGTAACATCACCTCGCGTGTCCCCGTCGATTCAAGCAACGAACTGGGCCAACTTTCGCATAACTTTAACCTGATGGCAGACAGGATACAGGAACAGATTGACACAATCTCCGAAGAACACCGCCGTTCCGAAACCATTTTGACAAACATGGGCGAAGGTGTATTGCTCGTGAACGGGGCATCTGAGATTACTTACGCCAACCCAACGGCTATCTCTATGCTGGAACTGCCTGACGCTTATATCGGGAAAGCGTTGATTGAGATTAATCGGATTCCAGAATTACAAGCCCTCCTGAAAAAGGCAGAACAGACAGAAACCATCGCGTTCGCAGAAATTCAACTCGGTAACCTGAGAGAACCCGAAGCAGAGGTCACAGTTGTTCCGGTTTCTGCGGGGCAAGAGTACGTCATCGTTATCCACGATGTCACCAAGGAACGGCAATTAGAGCGGATTCGCGCCGACTTCGTGTCAAACGTTTCACACGAACTCCGCACGCCACTCACAACGATCCGAGGCTACGCCGAAACCCTACTCAGTGAGAATTCCGTTCGGACAAAGACAGGCGAACAGTTCCTCGTAAAAATTCTCAATCACTCTGCCCGACTTACAAGCTTAATTTCAGACCTGTTGGAACTCTCTCGGCTCGAGTTGGGTGAGGTAGAATTGAAACGCTCACCTTGCCACCTTAATACCTTCCACGAACCGATTTCAGACGTGTTTGAACCGCTATTAGAGGAATCAGGGTTGGTTTTAAAATGGGAGATTCCTGAAAAGTTCGCGAAGGTCAATGTAGATCGACAACTTTTTATGCAGGTTCTTGTGAACCTGATCGACAACGCCATTAAATATACACCGGATGGCGGAGCGATTACCGTATCGGCAACAATCTGTTCGAGCGATGGAATCAAGGGAGGGGATACAGCCTCGGAAGAGATCACCCTGCGTGTAGAAGATACAGGTATCGGTATCCCAATGGAATCCCAATCCCGCGTGTTTGAAAGGTTTTATCGTGTCGACAAAGGACGTGCGAGAGAGATGGGAGGCACTGGATTAGGGTTGGCAATCGCTAAACATATCGTTCTCTCCCACGATGGAAGAATATGGCTGGAAAGCACCCTTGGGCAAGGCAGCACATTCTATGTCGCTGTGCCTCTAACGGTATAAAGTTGGGTTTCACTCTGTTCTTGCGGATATATGGCAGCCTCTGGAATTTGAGGTGTGTTTGAAACATCGACATCTCTCCTCTCACCGCCGTTCTACCCAACCTACGGGATCACAGAAACCCTAAATTGACCCCTATGGTGCGGTTAGGAATGCAGATCGCATGAATCAGAATCAACGGTATGAAGTGCTTATGCACTTCCCGGGGTATGAAGGTTCTCCGTGTGGCATGAACCGGGGCGAGTACGCCGCAAAACCGCACCTATGGGGGAAATGCGTAAGTGCTAAACAAATACGGCTAAATTTTCCATGTCTCCTGCGTGTAAGCCATCTCCCAAAAAAGATATTCATAACGACTACTCAGCAAGAAGTAGTTTTTAATCCGTTCTTTTTGAGAGGCACTATGCTCCGCTGTGAGATTGTTGATCAGACCCCGCAACGACTCACCCAGCGATAGGAATTCAGGGGAGGCGTACATGTCAATCCACTCCTGATAGAGCGGTTCCGGCGAACCTCCTTGTTCGGCAAGCGTTGTGCCGATCTCGGCGTAACCCCACTGACACGGCAGAACACCGGCAACGAGATCCGCCAAAGCCCCGACCTGCGCAACATCAAGCAGATGCCGGGTATAAGCATGCGTCGTAGGTGCCATGGGCGCGGCTTCCATCTCAGTGGCGGAGATACCGAATTTTGCACAATACCCACGATGTAAATCCATCTCGGTGTTCAGTGTTGAATTGAGAAGCTCGGCAAACATCGCCATCGTCGCTTCATCGTGTGCCTTGATAACACCGTGTGCAAACACACGGCTATAGTCCAATAGGAAAAGGTAATCCTGAATGAGGTAGAACTTGAACTTTTCTGTCGGAAGACTGCCATCGGCAATACCCCGAACGAACGGATGCTTAAGGTCGGCTTCCCAAATCGGGGCAGCAGTGAGCCTGAGTTCATCGGTAAATTGTCCATTTTGTGCCATAGTCCTGTTGAAACTCCTTGCAAACATGCTATAATTTTAGCTGTGTATCATATAGGGTCATTTATGGTAAACTTTAGAATTAACTGTACACGCTGCACCGGCGAGGTTAGAATGCACATCGCATTTGGTCGAGTACGCCACAAAACCTCGCCTACCCGGGGAGGGGAGAATGTCTGCTTATTTTTTCTGGTTTACCATAGTCGGGAATCGGAGTTCCCTCCTACAGAAAAACTGAATCCCCTCATGTATCATACCCTAACAGGGAAAGGATGTCAAAATGTTTGAAAAACTCGGAATCGTAACGAATATCTGGTCTGAAGAGGTAGAAAATGGGGCGCGCTTCGATGAACTCATGGTAGAATTCGGCGCGAACGGATTTAAGGATATGGAGGTTCGTGAAGGCGATTACCTGCGCAATTCGGAAGTCGGGAAACTCATTGAACACCTCGAATCCGCGATGTCCGACTACACCGATGCGGAATACAAAACCATCTGCGATGTCATCTGGAGAAAACAATCCTACGAAACGAAACATCCGACACTCTTTAGGGAGATTGCATCGTTCGTTGAAAAAGCATCTGGACTCACTTTGAGTTATGCCATGTCCCATCCTTGGCTTTCATCCGCAAAGGACAGTGAAGCAGACACACAACAGATCGTTAAGGCGAAAAAGTTGGCGTACCTCCTCTGCCCTGCACGACCGCGGCTCCGACTCGTCGATCCCGTCACCGAAGGAGACATCGACGAACCCACTGCTATCGCCAATATAAAGCATTACAAAGCACTTCTCCCGGACTTTCCGATGATTTTTGCCGTAGAGAACGCGCGACAAACCGCCACACTGACCTTGAAGTTAGCCGTCGCGGGCGGTGCCAAACTCACCTATGACGAAACAAATACATATCGCGCTGACGGAACAACGGTGAACTCGCCAGACGAATTCTGGGGTACCGTCAAAATGACAGATCTCACCTCGGTACATTTCAAACAGAAAACGGAAGACGGTGTTCTCTCAGAAGTAGGTGACGGCTTCGTTGACTTTCAGGCAATCGCAGAACGCTTGAAAACACAAGACTATACCGGCGATCTGCTCCTTGAAAACACGCCGACTGCGCATTCTCTACAAGATGCTCTGCGAAGCCGGGAATATCTGCTGAGTTGCTAAGTTAGCGATGCATAATACGAAACAGATCAGGACTTACGCAATTTCGATTTTATCAGACTCTGTTAGATGGGAATTCTCGAAAAAAACGTCAATATCCTTGGAAACCCAAACTAAAAGTTTATGCTACAAAAGAGCCGCATGCGTAAGTCCTACAGATTTCTCGTCTATATCGTTTTAAGCTTACCCCATGTAGTAGCGAGCTTGGCTTTCGGAGAAACAGGCAATATTGTATCCAATCCGAGTTCCCGGATCATCTCTGTCTCTTCTAAGGTAAGTGCGATACCGTTGAAAAGGGCAACATGCGTAACCGAGACCGAAAAGAAGCCACCGGGGAGTTTATTACATTCCAAGAGACACCCCATAAGCAACGGATACGCCTCCTGCGTCAAGTCGTTTCCCTTGATAACTTTCACAGCGACTTCCTCACCATCTCTGTAGATAAAGGAATCGGCATCACGTGTGACAGACGCAGCAACAAACTGCCACGTGTTAACTTCCATCGTCCCCGCAGGACTGATAATACTTCCATTATCCGAACCGTTTGCTGAAGTCTCCAAACGGATCGCGCCAGGACCGGTATCCCCAATATCGAGGATCCAACCCCCATTCCAGCACCATGCGCCTTTGGAGATGATCCCTTTTCCATCACCCGGTGCAGCAGGATTCAACCATGCCACTAATGTGAAATCATTCTCCGCAACGTTGACGGTATCACTGTGTGGAATCTCAAGATAGTCGTCCTTACCATCAAACTTAAGGGCTGGACCGAGGTCGCTATCGACCCATTTTGGATCCCCCTCGATTGTCCCATCGTTGCCGTTACCTGAATGATCCTTAACCGTATTGCCTTTACCTTCATCAAAGAGCCACACACCAGCCAAAGTGCCTAAATCTATTTCAGCATAACCCAGCGCCGCTGAGGCAAGCAGTCCCCATATAAGGGCTGCGTATATCCAATTCGTATTAATTTTCATTTTCCTTCTCCTTTTGACAACCGTTTAACTGTGAATCCGTTCCACACCCAACGCTTTTTCCGTGTATAAATCACTTGTGTTAAACGTTCGTCGGTAATCGTAACGGTGTATCGTCTTTCAGCAGATTCATCTGCTGAAGTGAGACGGAGTTTCTGGAATTTCTTTTCGCCGTTCGCAATCAAGTTAATCTCCACGGGTGCGACAACCCCCGCGTGGAAATAGCATCTTATCTCATAAGTGCCATTGGGGAGTGCGACTCTGAAAACACCGTCCTCTTCACCCCAGAGGCTATCTTGATACAGCAGAAGATTTGATTCATCTCCTGCCAAGACATCGCGCAGGTCCGATGTAGGCTTCGGGTCTTCGGTATGCCAATATTTGAGTTCAAAACCACCGCCTCCGGTTTTATATTCATCCTCAACAGATTTCGACCACCATCCGAACCGTCCATCCGTATAGTCAGTGTCTTTGTATATAACGATGTGATTTTGAGCAGCCTTTCCATCATGCGGTTGCATGTCGAAAGTGAACGTTGTGGTGTCCGCCCATAATTGCGTATCCGGTGCTATACGCTTTCGTCGATAAAGCCGATTATAGTTCGTTGAATGGATGACTTCATATTCTGGAACAAGATCTCCAACGCCGTCATATTCTGTTCGCCAAACGAGGACGTAGTCAGGGATTACCTTTTTGTTTTTGTAGCGGAGCGGAAAATGATCCGTGTTGGGTTCATAGTTCTGAAGGTAGGCAACACCGTTTTCCAACGCCAGATACCCCTCTATATGCTCAAACGGAAGAATGTACTTGAAATCCCATTTCGCTGAATCAGGCGTACCGCCCCATGAACCCGGACGACTCGCGAGCACTGTGTTTGGTTCAATCATTTCAGCCGACGAGAGTGCCTCCTGGGCATCTCTGTCCAGCAGATAGTAAGTTTGGACGTAATAGCCGAGGTGCCATAACGATAAAAGAATCAGGACACCACTAAAGGCGTAGTCAACGAATCTATGAAGGTTGAAATTAAAAAATGGAAGGAGTGCCAGTAGAATGTAGATATGTATCCGATCGCTGATCCACATACCACCAGAGCGCAAACTCCACGGGGATTTGAAATAGAGGAACGTGAGTATCAATGCAATCAGTAAAAACGCGTCTGTCCGAGCCACAATTGCGGTAACGCCTGCATAACCTTGGTTTTCCGATTCCGACGAGGCACGGCGCGCGTAGAATTTTCGGATTTTATCAATCACGGTAAACAGAAAGGCGATTGCAAGCACAGTGAAGAGAAGGTTGCCTATTAGAATATGGGTATCTCGAAAGGAGACGATGGAACCGATGGAGAGAAAGTACTTCATCAATCCGTCAAAACTCCGATGGAAGCCACCGCCTTCGCGTTTCACGAGATAATAGGTCAGTAAGATTACATAAGCGGGGAGCATAGCCCCTAAAAAGAGCAAGATGGATTTCAGCTGCCCAGTCAACCGCACCCGAGAAGATGTGAAGGCTTCATAAACATAGAGGAAAACACCGAGGAATGTTATCGATACTGTCAGCAGCGCGTAGGATTGAAAGTGTGTAAGATAGACAAACGTAAGCCAAATATAGACCGTGACAAAGGCTCTTGGACTGAGTTTATCCTCACATCGCCACCACCAACCGAGCGCGAAGAAAAAGAGCGACACACTTAAGGCGAAGTTATAGAATCCCATGTGCAGCAAATAGTTATAGGCAAAAATGAAACCGACCAAGCAGAAGAACGTCTTGCTTTTTTGAATACCGTTGAGGAGATAGAGGAGAGAGAGCGGTAGGAGTCCTATGCAGAGGCTAAAGAATATCTTTTCGCAGATGAGCGGCGGAAAGATATACATAAGCCCCGCCATAACTACGTGGGAAGTCCAATTGGGAAAAAGTGTTGGATTGCGTTCGTGAACTTCCCGCAGCACGTAATTTTCGTGGTTGTGATATACTTTTAAGATGTGTGCGTTGTGGACATGGGCGGGTCCATCTTGGGTCCCGGTATACTTGAACAACCAAGTCGGCAAAACGTGTATCACCAAAAGCACAATTAAGACAATGTGCTGGATAGATAATCGACGCGCCTGCATAATTGCCTCGCTTTAATCAACCATCTTTTGCATGAATAGAACCGCACTGTTTCTATTCTACAAGAACTTTGCCGTGAAGTCAACAAAAACTGTGTGGAATGGGAATCAGCAGTCAGCAATCAGCGGTCAGCAACCCCGTAACCCCTTTTCAGGGGAATAGTGGGCGGAGAACCCTCGAAAGGAGAAGGTTTCCGCGTGTGGGAAACCTTCCAAAACCCTACTACTATTCGTCAGTCGGGAATCGGAGTTCCCTCCTACAAATTAGCCATCAGCAGTCAGCAGTCAGCGATCAGTCAGACAGTCGGTGTTGTTAGACGCAAACCTCTTTACCGATGGTTTCCGATAGCCAATATTATCGGGAATGGGAGTTCCTTCCTACAGGAGACCATGGTGAATTATAGAATTCCTTATACACTAAAGATGGGCGAGGATACAATCCTCGCCAGCGGTGGTGGAGGCGGTGTTCCGTGAAATGTATACATATTTTGATAATTCACCATAAATGCCCTTATGTGGATAAAGCACTAAAACGGTGAGTCTTGGGCTTGTGTATTTTCTGCTGGCGCGCCATCGGAAGACGCAGTCCCCTGATTCGCGGGTTGATCAGATTCAGGGACTTCGCTCTGCTGTGCAGCGGTTGTTAGCTGCTTTATACGTTCGCAGAGATCATCTAACAACTGTGGTGACGTTTCCGCGGCTTTCAGTTCAGCAGAAAGCTGCGTCCACTGTATCTCGCTCATATCGTTTCGAGATTCCACACTATATTTACGTTTGATGTAATCCCAAAGGTCTGCCTTACTGATACCCTTTCCTTCGAGAGGTCCCGCGAGATTGTTAGCGATTGCGAAAGCCGCCTTTTGAGCGTTAGCGATATTTCCACCACCTTGTTGTAATTGAGGCTGTTGTGTCGCATTGCCACCGCCTGTTTTTCGGTTCAGGTAGAAGTTCAGAACTTCGCGGATGACCGGCACGGGTATCAGCTGTTTAATTGCGTTGCGTTGCGCTTTATGAATTGCTTTGGTGAAGGCAAACGGATCGGAACGCCCCCCAGCCATCTTCAGTTGCTCATAGGCACCGTAACGAGACGAACCGGTGATTGTATCAACTGCTTTGGCAGTAGCGATCCAAGAATGCTCACGTTCCTCATAATCGATCTCTTCGATCTGGATACCGCCACGGCGATTTGCGGCTTCGTTAATACCGGCTAAAGTCAACCCTTCAACAGTCCGTCCGCCCTGTTTGAAGGAATAGACATAATCCTGAATCGTCTGCCCCGTCATCAACTCAATGATCGCTTGGTCATCCACCTGATCGACGACTTCATATTCGGCGGTAACTGGAACCATTTCGTCCTTTTTTTCTTCAGCCATGATGTCCTCCTATTTCCAAATACACCAGATTTCTAAATATATAATTAGTATAACATATCTTTAGATATATATCAAAAAAAAATACGACTTCGTTAATCGTTCGCAATGCCGGTAGTAATCTCGACCTGGACACCATCTGTTACGATGCTTTCAACGTAGAGTGTGAATGTATACATCTGAGAGTTCTCGTATTTTTGAAGTTTGGAAGGAAAGAGACCATCGCCCGCAATATCATCTATAATCCAAAATGTAACATCCTTATCATTTGTGTCAAGCGTCATCGCGCCTGAAAAATTTTTTACCAATTCGGGGTCCACATCATCTCCAATTCCCAGCAGTTCATTTAGCCTCTTAAGTGAAACGGTCTCATTATGAATACGCACTGTTTTCCCAACATAATGCTGACCACCCGTCACAATTTGTTCAAGCGTCGTGTCAATAACTTCGATATCGGCTTTCGCGGTGTGCTCAGGGACATCAGACCAGATAGTGAAAAAATGATTTTCATCTGCGGTTGTGCCTTCGGAAATGTCTTTTATCAGCAGTGTGAA
Organism: Candidatus Poribacteria bacterium; assembly: GCA_021295715.1. Classification (NCBI taxonomy): domain Bacteria; phylum Candidatus Poribacteria; species Candidatus Poribacteria bacterium. Next base: position 34,242 of record JAGWBV010000015.1, read on the forward strand.
GGTGTAAGTTGTATGACCGCGAATATGTCCGAGATCGCTCTCCATGTAATTTGAATAATAGTGTCGCAGAAACTTAGCGTCCGGGTCGGTGATGAAAAAACGGACTTTATCGTGATGCGTAAACAATTCTAACGTTGGCGGCTGCCCATCAGCACTCGGATAAATTCTGCCAGCGGCGGTAATCGTAACCGTCTGTCCCCTGTATTTTGAGTTGACACCGTTGACTTCAATATCGTTGACAATATCAGTGAGGGTGACAGGTCCGATGTTGAGGGTTTTCTGATGAAATTTCGCACACCCTCCGAAGATAACAATGGCAAAGCAGGCACATAAAGATGTAAACAGTTTCATGTTTTTTAATTTTACCTTACCGACTTTTAATTTCACCCTGAGGAGGAACAACGCACGTCCTATCTATCAAGGGCGTTTCTTGAATCCGCCTGCGTGTTTTTGCTTGGGGTTTTTGCTTGGGCGTTTCTGCGGATTTCTGCGTATTGTTGCAGGCTACTGTTTGGTTTAAGAATTATAACGGCTCTGACTTAAGATGTCAAATTATATGGGAAACCCATCCAATTTCCTGAAAAAATACCACTCTCTGTGCTCAGAACTATTTAGGAGAGGTTACGGCACGCGGATGAAGATTAAGAATTTAATCGGGTAGTTTTTACCGATATCCGGTGCGGTTGGGAAACCGCACCTACCGGGTTTGGGATAAAAACTGGACCTAAAAACGTAAAACTGAATAGCCCTAAATACCTCTGCTATAGGCTTGATCTGTATTCCGAATTCTGCTATAATAACAACAAACCCAGCACGGAGCATTGATGAACAGTGACAAGCCCATTTCTCCACATGCAAGCAATTACCAAAGATTTCCCCGGCGTGCGTGCCTTAGACGATGTCTCTTTCGAGGTGCGTCCGGGTGAAATACATGCCTTGTGTGGAGAAAACGGGGCGGGCAAATCGACGTTAATTAAGATCCTCGGTGGTGTTTACCCGTACGGAACCTACGAGGGACAATTGCACATCAACGGAAACGAGCTGCGGTTCCATACCGTGCGCGACGCAGAACGTGCTGGAATCGCTATCATCCATCAGGAACTGGCACTTATTCCAGAGATGACAGTCGCTGAGAACATTTATCTCGGCAAGGAGCCGTGCCAATTCGGGACCATTAACAAGCATCATCTCTATCATGAAGCGGGTGAACTCCTGTCCCAGTTCGGATTAACAATTCCACTCCATAAACACGTCCATGAACTCGGTATCGGACAACAACAACTCGTAGAGATTGCCAAAGCTTTAGGGCGCAGCTTGCAACCCCATATTGAGCAGCGGCGCAGCTTGCAAGCGGACATCGAATCGGAAAGCAGTGCATTGTTACTCGTGCTGGACGAACCGACAGCCGCTTTGACCGAAAGTGAAGTAGGCATCCTTCGACAGATTCTAACGCAACTTCGAGAAAAGGGTGTAGCCTGTATTTATATTACCCATAAACTCAAGGAGATTTTTCAGATCGCTGACCGGGTGACAGTGCTAAGGGACGGCAAAACAGTCGCAACGCAATCGATTAAATCGCCTGAATGCACCGAAGAGGCGCTCATCTCACAGATGGTCGGACGCGAGTTAACCGCGCTGTTTCCAAAACGGCGAGCCACTGCTCCTGATGAAAACGGGTCAAGTCGAGAAGACGCAGCCCTACGAGTGGAAAACTTAAGCACCTCCCCATCGGAACCGCCGCAGCTGGAAGACATCAATTTTGAGGTGCGACGCGGGGAAATCCTCGGCATTGCAGGCTTAATGGGCGCAGGAAGGACAGAATTGATTAGTACGATTTTTGGTGCTTACGAGGGTAGATGGCGCGGAGAAATCGTCATAGATGGTGCCACTGTTCAGATTCACTCGCCGCGCGAGGCGATACAGCACGGAATCGCACTCGTCAGTGAGGATCGGAAACGCTATGGACTCCTTTTAGATGTGGATGTTGTCCGCAACATGACGCTTGCGAGCCTCGGTTCATCGTCAGACATCGCATCATACGGGATCATTAATGACAACACGGCACTTGAAAAAAGCGAGTACTATGTGGACTCTCTCCAGATTAAGACGACTTCACTTGAGGTTCCTGTGAACCATCTCAGCGGTGGGAACCAGCAGAAAGTCGTTCTCAGCAAATGGTTGATGACGCATCCGAAGGTGTTATTTCTTGATGAACCGACACGCGGGATTGATGTCGGTGCGAAAGCAGAAATTCACACGTTGATGGCAAAACTCGCGCAAGAGGGGGTCGCGATCGTGTTTGTCTCCTCCGAACTCCCAGAAATCCTTGGCATGAGCGATCGGGTCATCGTGCTCCATGAAGGCAAAATCACGGGTGAATTTATCAACGATAATCTGACACAAGCGGACATTTTGCGATGTGCCGCTGGTGCGTGAGTCCCCTATAACCTTAAGTCATATGAAATCACAACGAGAAATGGAAAACAGAAACGAAACGTTTAAAACAGAAAGCCCAGAGGAAACGCAAATCCTCGGCGAAAAACTGGGCAAAACGCTCAAGCGGGGAGATGTCATCGCACTCGTCGGCGACCTCGGCACCGGTAAGACCTGTTTGACACAAGGCATCGCGCGCGGTGTCGGTATCGCTCGAGATGAAGTCGTCAACAGCCCTTCCTATATCCTGATTAACGAATATAATGGGACAATACCGATATATCACATCGATCTGTACCGACTCGAAAACAGGGCAGAGATTGCCGAACTCGGACTTAGCGAATATATTGACGGCGATGGAATTTGCATCATTGAGTGGGCAGAACGAATAACAGATTCACTGCCCGAAACCTGTATAAAGATACAGATAACGCTTGCAGATACTCACACCTCACACAGCGATGAAGTCCGTGAGTCAATATCACAAACCCCTGAAGATGAAAACATCCGACACATCGAAATCCAATATCCTATATCTCGATAGCGGTTCGGGCATCGGAGGCGGACAACGCAGTCTGCTACTGCTGCTGAATCTATTAGATAAGGATCGCTTCACGCCGTTTGTCGGGTGCCTCGGCGATAGCCCTTTCGCAACGGAGGTAGAAAAGACAGATGCCAGCGTTGTTCCACTGTCCCTACCCGGGGCACATAACAAAACCGATAAGGTCCGACGATTTACCCTCGGCGACCTACTTGAAGACTTCCGACAACTTGGGGTTATTCTTCAACTTCATCGGATGGTAAAACGGTATGCGATCGACCTGATTCATGCAAACTCGCTGTCGGTAGCACTTCTCGGCGGTATCGTTGCGAGGATAAACCGTATCCCCATCCTGATGCACAAACGCTACGCGACTTCCTACGGCATTTTGGACCGGATTTGCGAAAGACTTTTGCACCGCGTGATCCTCGTTTCGGAGGCAACCCGCTGGAATTTCGCGCCGTCAACAAAACAGACGTTAATCTATAACGGGGTCAACTTAGACGCTTTTCAGGCATCCGCAGAAGAGGTGGAAGCCCTCCGAGAAGAACTCCTGTCCGATGCTTCTGATACTTCAATCGTCACGGGAGTCGTGACTCGGATTACGCCGGAGAAAGGCATTCATTTTTTAGTCAGAGCAATAGCAGACCTGAAAGAAAAAATAGACAGCAAACTGTTGATCGTTGGTGGTCCTTATTTCGAAAAAGATGTTGACTACATGAATGAACTGAAACAGGAAGTTATAGATTTAGGTGTTGCAGACTCCGTCATTTTCACCGGATTTTTGTCAGATACGCGGGTGGTTACAAGCCTCCTTGATATCGTGTTGGTGCCATCTATTATTCCAGAGGCATGTCCACGCACCATCATTGAAGCGATGGCAGTCGGCAGACCGGTCATTTCCACGCCACTCGGTGGAAGTAAAGAACTCGTCACCCCCGAAACCGGGATCTTAGTGCCGCCTGAAGATGCCTCAGCGATTGCGGATGCCATCGCAAGTCTCGCAACTGATCGAGAACGATTGCGGACAATGGAGGAAGCCTCCCGCAACCGTGCGGAGCAGTTGTTTAGTAGCGAAAAGAACACAGCATTGACGGAGGCAGTCTACACTGAACTGTTGGCAGCACCAAGACGGACGCACAAAACGGATATTGCATGACAGAAGGATGGAAGAAGGGGATGGAAGGATGGAAGAAAGAGGGAAGAATAGGCAACCAGTCTTTCAATCTTCCGATTCTGATAGGAAAGGAAGGGATTTTGCGTAAATCCTAAGCGTATTAAGAGATTCCTTCACAGCCAAAGGAGCTATTATGAGAGACAAAACAGTGAGCCCACCACAAGGTGCACAAGCCAGCCAAGGGCAGGTGAGACAAGTGTCCCAACTATTTGGTGAAGCTATCGGCGACACACCTGAGTGGGTCGAAATCCATCGCACCAACGATGAATGGGAAATAAGACTCATCCAAGCCAGTTTGAGTGCACAACAGATCCGATGTCGCCCCATCGAGTTAAGAGAGGAACGCCAAACCGCACTCCTCGTTGAACCCGAACACGAAGTGGAAGCCATGGAACTGATAAGCCGCATTGACGCGATCGTCACGGATAATGAAATGGCGACGCGATCTGAAGAAACAGCGGAAGCACTTAAACAACGCGACATGACTGTCGTTCAGGAAGACACACGTCAACAGACGGATCTCGGTGATTCGACAGAAATCGTCCTCGCCGAACGTGAAAGTATCGGGAGCGTCGTCTATGTAACCGGAAAAGGATACGAACTCCGTGCCGGTCCTGAACCTTATGTCACTGTCTCTGAGAACGACTGGGAAGAGTTCACAGACTTTAGCGCGCAACGTCAAGAGTTCGTAATCCTGCTGCGTCACGAATACCCCGATCTCTTTGAGTGGATCCAAGACGGAAAACACCTCGCAGAATTCATCCGTCTCATCGAGATGACGTATCAAGAGGGGGCACCGACGCTTCCACATCGATCCAGGGGCACGACTGATGCTGACGAGTTCGATGCGACCCCTTATCATCCGCTGGCTCAACTAAGCCTCACTGTCGCAGTGATTTCACTCATTGCGGTGCTTTTTCAGATTCCGTGGCAGGTAAACCTTGTGTTCGCGGTCGTTGCTGTGGCATCGGCGGTTATCGCCAAATACCAGATTGATGTCAGCGACGGAAAATCAACAGGTGTTCCGATGGCTCTGAGCGCGATTGTGCTGGCGTGTCTCGTCGTCGTGTTTGCGTGGTGGCTGAGCCAGCGTCCTGAACCAGTAGAGCCAGAGAGACCCTCCGCCCGCGAGGCGATTGAAGATCGATAAGGTCGTGCGAAAAGTCAGTCAATTGTCTGAATTAGGATAACCCCCTAAGTATGAATGTACGCTTAAATAACATTATGAAGACGATGACCTACAAAGGCTATACCGCGAAAATTATCTACAGCGATGAAGATGAATGCTTCGTCGGTCACATTGTCAATATTGACGCAATATCAGGTTTTCACGGCGATACCGACGAAGAATTACGCGACGCTTTTGAAAACATGGTAGACCTCTATATTGAGGTATTGGAAGAACGAAAAAACCCGCCGCAAAAGCATGATACTGGTGGTTTTTGGGCACGCCTCCGTGAAGTTTTCCACCTGTAGAAATAACACCTTCGCTGTCTACACTTGAGATGGTTAGTTCTGGTTCACGCAAGGGAATTCTACCCATAGGCGGAAGGCGGCCATGCCAGAAAAAAGACATCAATCCCAAATCGGTACTGAAACAACGTCGCTCCTTCCACCGCTCGCGATAGGTGTGCTCTTAATTCTTCTCAACGCATTTTGGATTGCCTTAGTTAGCGGTATCCACCATTCCTTGAATCCGGCTTATGCCTCTCTGTTTATTGCCCCAATCGTTAACCTCTTTTTTTTGGTCCTACTCAATACACTGCTAAAGCGGATCCGTCCACAACTTTTTCTGAACCGGGCGCAACTCCTTTTAGTTTACCAGATGCTGGTAATGCTGTGTGTGGTCTCCGGGCACAACCCGATGGACTTCATCCTCGGAATCCTGGCGCATCCGTTCTGGTTCGCCACCTTTGAAAACGAATACGCAACCCTCTTTCATCGGTATATCCCGCCTTGGTTCACGGTCCAAGATAAAGGTGCACTTATAGGTTTCTTTGAAGGGAACTCGACCCTATACACACCGAGACACCTATTTGCATGGATAGGTCCCGTGCTGCTTTGGTCGTTTGTCACGTTCGTTCTCTTTTTCATCCTGATGTGTTTCAACAGCATCCAGCGTTTGCAGTGGAGCGAACGGGAACGCCTGAGTTATCCGATTGCACAACTCCCTATAGAGATGACCACACCACAATTTTTTTCGAGAAGATTACTGTGGCTTGGGTTCAGCATCTGCGCGGTGATCGAACTCCTCAACGGCGTGCACTATCTTTATCCGTTTGTGCCGGGCGTGCCTCTCAAAATACCCGACTTCGGAGCGAAAATTTTCACGACGAAACCTTGGAACGCGATTGGATGGTTACCGCTCTTCTTTTATCCTTGGGTTATCGCATTGACCTTCTTCGTGCCACTGGAACTCTCGTTTTCGGTGTGGTTCTTTTTTCTATTCACAAAATTTCAGTTGATTGTAGGGAGCATCGGGGGTTGGAAATCACTGCAAGGTTTTCCTTACTACAATCAACAAGGAATCGGTGCCTGGTTGACCCTTGGAATTCTCATCCTATGGACGAGTCGTAAACACCTCAAAACAGTATGTACGACGGTTTTGAAGCCTTCTGGAAACAGCACTGCAACCTCCAATAATGAACCGTTTCAATATCGCACTGCGTTACTCGGCATCTTGGTAGGCACGACGCTCCTCGTCATTATTTTTCAACAGGCGGGTATGTCGGTTGGAATTCTCCTCGCCTTTCTATGCCTCTACTTCCTGATGTCCATCGCCATCACGTATGCAAGAGCGGCAGTCGGTGTGCCGTATCATGAAGTCATTTGGACACATCCACCATTGATGATTGTATCGGTTTTAGGTGCGCGACGGACGGGCGCGGCGAATTTGACGCTTTTCTCTTTTTTATATCCCTACGTTCGGGACAACGTCTCGCATCCAATGCCGAGTCAATTAGAAGGCTTCAAAATGGCGGAGCGCGCACCGGTTTCTCAGAAAAAGATGGCGATCGCTATGATCGTTGGCCTATTGGTTGCCATCCCTGTCTCGTTCTGGGCGTATTTGCACCTCATCTATCAACACGGTGCAGTGCGAACTGAGGGATACATTATCGGTATCGGTATTGAAACCTTTGAACGTATGCTATTACCGTGGCTACAACAACCACATACCACAGATAGCACAGGATTGAGTTTCACGGCATTCGCCTCGCTGTTCACGCTGGGACTCATGTTTCTGAGAAGACAGTTTATCTGGTTCCCTTTCCATCCAACGGGCTACGCGCTCGGTTTATCAGCAGGAATGGTTTGGGTCTGGAGCGCGATCTGTGTCGGTTGGATCATCAAGGCGGTCCTCCTCAAATTCGGGGGATTACGAACCTATCGGAAGGCTGCCCCCTTCTTTGTTGGCGTAATTTTGGGCGATTTTCTGATCGGAACGTTTTGGAGTTTCATCGGTGCGATTTTCGGGATACCGGTGTATCGGGTTTGGTATTAAGGACTGTGGGTGAACTGAATTTTTATTTGACACCCCAACCGGTATATGGTAGAGTTAAGAGGCAAAGCATACCCACGGTTAGCGTATGAATGTCCGTCTAAGCAAAAAGCATCAAAAAACGCTGGAGGCTATTTTCAGGGCATAAACCCCAGCAACGTTGCAGTGGCGGCGGATTGAAGCCCTTTTCATGGCACTTGGTGCAATAAAAGAAGAAGGACGCGGATCGTCGGTTAATTTTAAATTGAAAGGGAAAACTACCACGTTCCATCGACCTCATAACCGAAAAGAGGCAAACAGATATCAAGTCCGCGATGCACGAAACTTTCTAAAACAAGTAGGAATAATACCGTGAAGACAATGACATACAGAGGACATACAGCGAAAATTATCTATAGTGACGAAGATGAGTGTTTTGTGGGCCATGTCATCAATATTGGTGACGATATTATAAGTTTCCACGGGGACACAGATGCAGAGTTGCGTGTTGCCTTTGAAGACGTGGTGGATCTTCACATCAAAGTTAAAAACCAACCAGAAAATCCGCCGCAAAAGCACTTCGCGGAAAGGTTTCTGTCGCGTCTACGTCAAGCACTTCATCTGTAAGAACAGAGCGTTACCCATCCACCATAGGAATAAAGCCATGAAAGTAAGGAATTTTACTGGTGAAGACATGTGTCATTGTTTTTGCTAAGAATCCGGTGCCGAATCAGGTCAAGACGCGGCTTGTCCCACCCTTCTCACCGGAACAAGCGGCGACATTGTATACGGCGTTTCTCGTAGATTGGTGCGATACACTCGCCAAACTTCCCGATGTGGATTTAATCATCGCGTATACACCCGCGGAGGCAGAATCCGATTTACAAACGCTCATCGGAGAAGATGCCATCTACATCCCACAAATTGGCGATGATCTTGGGGGACGGCTCGCTTCAGCGACACAGTGGGCAGCCGAACAGGAATATACAAAGATTTTACTCGTCGGATCGGATAGTCCGACACTACCGATTTCATATATTTCAAAAGCATTCACACTGCTCGACTCGCGGGATATTGTCGTTGGACCGAGTACAGATGGCGGCTATTACCTGATCGGCTTTTCAGCAACACACATAACGATGGCGGTACCATTTATATTTGAAGAAATCGCATGGAGCACGGCAGATGTCTTTCAACAAACAGTGGCAAGTATTTGTTCTCTAAAAGTGACCTTCGGACTTCTACCGCTGTGGTATGATATAGATACGGCTGAAGATTTGGCGTTTCTGCATGCCCATATATCGGCGATGCGGCTCGCGGGCGATACGGTGCAAGCCGTTAGAACAGAATCTCTATTGACAGAACTACTTTGATAAAAAAGGAGAATCAAAAATGGGACAATTGGATGGAAAATTTGCGATTGTAACCGGTGGTAACCGCGGTATCGGTAAAGGAATCGCGAGAGGACTTGCCGCTGAGGGTGCGAGTCTAACAATCGCCGCAAGGAACGCTGAACTCCTTGAGCAGACGGCGAATGAACTCCGCGCAAACGGCACAAAGGTGTTGGCTGTGCCAACGGATGTAACAGACGAGGCACAGATCAAAGCACTCTTTGAAAAATCGATGGACGCGTATGGTCGTTTGGACATCCTTGTCAATAACGCAGGGGCATTCAATGCCGGTCCTATAGATGAACTGTCAACAGAGGATTGGGATTGGGTCGTTGGTGTGAATCTCCGGGCACCGTTTATCTGCACGCGTGAAGCATTTGGGATTATGAAGGCACAAGGTGAAGGTGGACGTATCATCAATGTCGGCAGTATATCGTCGCATCGGGTTCGTCCGCGCACCGCGCCTTATAGTGCTACTAAATTCGGCATCTGGGGACTGACACAGGTAACAGCACTCGAAGGAAGAGCACACGGAATAACGGCGAGCTGTTTGAAACCCGGTAACACTTACGTAGAACGTCATCAAAATCAATCACAAGCACCCACTGAACCGATGATGGATGTTGACGATCTTGCACAAGCCGCTGTCCTGATGGCAACCCTCCCACCACACATTAATATGTTAGACGCAACCGTCTTACCGGTCGGTCAACTCTATGTCGGACGTGGATAATTTTTAATTTTACTTTGCGGTTTTTTAATTATACCTTGCGGTTTGGTCAGGTGGGTTTTGAAGGATAGTGTGCCTTTCCATATATCTGCCTGCGCCGGTGTTGCAGGCGACTGTCTTGGATAAACCAAAACCCGTAGTCCGTAATGGAATGGAGGGCGGATTTGAGGGGCGCACTACAAGGTCCCCAACGCACGTTGTTTCTCCGCAAGGTAAAATTAAAAATTCGCCTGTGCGGTTGTTGCAGGCTGCGTTTTTGGTTAAGAATCGCTATCACAAATCGCTTCTATAGGAAAGACTTCACCGATGGAGACAATTATGCAAGTGAATCGGACCCAATTCATGGAAGAAGGGTATCTCGTTCTCCGAGAGGTGGTCCCACCGGAAGAACTGGACGCGCTTCGGGAAAGTTATGAATTAATGGTATCACGCCAGCGGGACATCTGGACGAGAGAACGCGGACCGAACGAGCCACCGGGTGGTGTTTGGGAGACTTCCCCACAACCTCGTCTACAACTCGGACATAACCCACTTGCGGGGCTTGTCGATAAAAAAACAGCGAGCGCTGTCGAAATTTGGGCACACGAAAACATGCAAGGGGTCAGCACCGAACTACTCGGTGAGGAAGACGCAGGCGTTACCGAGATGATGCTCATGTGCAGTCCAGTCAAAGACTGCGGGCCCGCCGCATGGCACCGAGACCATCACCCTATCGATACCGCTCCATTACAAGGCTATATCGACGATATTGTAGAGACGGGACCGCGCTACGTTCAGTGGAATCTCTCACTCTACGACGATAACGTGCTGTGGGTGCTACCCGGTAGTCATCTGCGGGTGAACACCGAAGCAGAAAACGAGCAGCTGCTGGCAGATCCAAAAGTGCCGTTACCCGGTGCCGTTCAGACGCACCTCAACGCAGGTGATGGTGTCGTTTATATTCTGCCTATCTTGCATTGGGGGAGCAACTATAGTCGGAAGATGCGCCGCACGATCCACGGCGGGTTTGCAAACTACACGCACTATCAAGCACTCGACTATGTGGATTATCTATCGCCGGAAGTCCAACAGAGCTTCGATCGGTGGAACAAACGCAGCAATCAGATGCAGATATGGTGTGAAGATGCCCTTCGCGCTGCTATAGAAAAGGATGCCCCTGCCTACCACGCGGCACTCGAAAACCTACATCCGGACAGAGGTGAAAAAGGGAAGATGCTCTCAACCGTCTTTTTGTGCAAAGCCGCTTGTTTCGTGGCACTCGAACACGGCTATGAACTTCCAGAGATCCCGGACGAACTTCGGAATCGTGGCAAGGGCTTCCATGCGATTACCCTCAATTGGGGACCGCCCTTCGCCGAACGATTCACGAAAGAGGAAGCAGCTACGTTGTGGGAACGTTTTAAGCCACTTGACGCACTGCTCAAAACCGACGAAGAGCTATATCTACCGGGTTTCCAATCCGGTCCGATGCATTACTATTTCAATGAAATGCCGGATAATTTCGGTGTTGCAGATTTCATTAAATCGTGGTAACTATAGGGATAAACCGAGCATTCCACTGAGATAGAAATAGGCTTCCTCGGTATAGCGTGGCAGATTCTCTGGATCCTCGACTTCCAACTCCAGTGTCAGATCACCTCGGTAGCCGACTTCTTGGAGCGTTTCGATAATCTGTTTGAGCTTAAGTTCCCCACGTCCAATACCGACAGATACGGTGCCGAGATGGTCCTTGAGATGCACTGCATAGATACGGGAACCGAATTGACGAATTGCGGCGAGCGTATCGACACTGGATGCGTGGAAATGTCCTGTGTCTATACAGACCCCCACTCTCTCGTCGGGAATAGCATCTAAAAGCGTTTGGAAATCCTCCGGTTGTTCAAGCACATTCCCGTGGTGCGGTTCAAGCGTCAACTTAATCTGACTCTCTGCTGGCATGCGCTGTAACACCTCGCGGACACAGGAAGCAACTCTGTCCAATGCGCCTGACTCTGTTCTCCGTTGTGCGCCACTTGTGGTTAAGTGTGTCGCGCCGAGTCCTTCAGCGACTTCGACACATCTTGCGATTGCCCCTGCGCGTGCGTCCACATCGTCACTATCCTGTCCACCCCATCCGGGCGGATAGAGTCCCACGCACTTCATGCCGGAGGCATCGACTTTTGCCTTCATATCGTTTATGTCAAGCGCGTGAGCAGCGTCTACACTCCAGATGAGCGGTCCGTGAATTTCCATCAGCCGGTAGCCGATCTGTGGAGCGTATTCCAAGGTTGCGGCGACCTCATCTTCAGCGTAGCCGCGGTAACAGATAGAAGCACAGATAATGTCCATTTTTAATTATTCCTTGCGGTTCGGTTCGGTCAATTTGGTTACTCTTATGGCAAAGCCGAATGACGCTGTAGCAAGACCGTTCAATTTTTCAGTTTTTCATAAATTGTCATGACTTACGCAAAATCAAAGAATTCAGTCTATTATGGCGCAATCGGTGCGGTTAGGAATGCAGATCGCATTTGGGCGAGTACGCCGCAAAACCGCACCTATCGGGGAAGTGCGTAAGTCCTAAAATTGTGTTATAAATACATCCAGATTATAGTAAATCCTACAATTAATTGGACATCACGAATGGGCGAGGTTACAAACCTCGCCAGCGGTAGTGAGGTTTTTTTCACTGAACGCCTGTCCACATATCTTTCGACTTTACTATAATCAGCAAATTTGGCGTACATTAAAAAATGATTCAGCAAATCGAAATAACCTTACCCGAATACTCACGCGGTTTCCATCTCGTCACAGATGAGATTGTGACATCGCTCGGTGAATTGCCGAAAGCAGGTATCCTGCACCTCTTCATTAAGCACACCTCAGCAGGATTGACTATCAACGAAAACGCAGATCCTACGGTCCGAGAAGATTTCGCCAATAGTTTCGACAGACTCGTCAAGGAACGCGAACCCTTTTACCAACACACAATAGAAGGTGATGACGATATGCCTGCACATATCAAAGCGTCCCTTGTCGGTTTCACCGTCTCCATCCCAATCACGAACTATCGTCTCAACTTAGGTATCTGGCAGGGGATATACCTTTGCGAATTCCGAAACAGCGGCGGCAGACGTCATCTAACAGCAACCCTCTATTCTTAATTATACCTTGCGGTTCGATGAGTGCGGTTAGGACTTTCACGCTCCTTTGCGTATATCCGCCTGTGCCGTTGTCGCAGGTTTTTTAATTTTACCTTGCGGTTCGGTTAGGACAAAGCATTATAGAGGTCTATATGTCGTTGCAGGACCGCCTCTGAATCCGGCGGGTTAATAACCTCTATAGAGACAAACCCGTCGTATCCATCCTGTGCGAGAAGTGTAAGCGAATCTTTTTCCGTGTCTGGCAAGGGTCCACTGTCGCCGAAGTTGACATGCGCATGCCGCACCTTGCCGCGCAGATGCACATAAGCGACATTGACGGGTTCCCCGTGTCGAACATGATGCGCGGCGTGCCAATTCGCAAAGGTGTTCTGCGCTCCCGCCCGATGTAAAGTCTCCGTTACGTAACTCGCGATGAGATTGCCGTGTGTCTCCAAACAGAGTGCAACCCCTGCATCGCCTGCTAAGCCGTCACAAGCACGAATGCCTTCCGCTTCCCAATCCAAAGTCTGAGACACCTCAACAGGGGTTTCTGGCACCCGATCCCCGAAAATCCGAATATTCTTCGCGCCCATCGTTTCGGACAAGTCGATATACCGCTTGAGCAAATCTACCTGTTCGGCGCGTTTCTGTGCGTTCGGATCTATGAATCGCACTCCAGTCGCAATGCAAGAGAGTTCAATACCACTATCGGCGAAGCGGTGACGCGCCTCCTGAAGTTGCTGCGGTGTCGAATCCAACTCTACGCCGTGTCCGTGACCCCACTCCACGCGGAGCTCTAAGTGTTCGTAATTGTAGTGTTTCGCTTTGTCAATGAGTTCCGCCAGCGTTAGCGGCGGACAGACAGACGACATAAAACCAAATTTCATTTTTTAATTTTCCTTTTTTAATTATACCTTGCGGTTCGGTCAGGTGCGTTTGATAGATGAAGTGCTTCTCCGTAGACTCGCCCTCCGCTACGCTTACGGGCTACGCGTTTCGGTTTATCAAAAACCTTTTTACCGAAAAGAACGGTAGCCTATTTGCGTTATGACTTCATTTGATATTTTGTTAGGTTAACCTCGGAATGTCAACAGATGAACTGCCGTTCCCCCGCTTTCTCACGTTGATCTTGACGGGTAAACGTCTTGTTAGTTCCTGAATGTGGCTGATGAGAAAGATACTTCGTCCTTGGATGCGGAGTCCCTCCAATGCCGCGATAGCGATGTCAAGCGTCTCCGTATCGAGCGTGCCGAACCCTTCATCAAGGAACAGCGAGTTGAGTTGTGCGCGTCCGCGACTGAGTTCCGAGAGTGCGAGAGCCAAAGCGAGACTTGTTAGGAATGATTCCCCACCGGAGAGTGTTTCAACCGGGCGTTCTTGATTCGCGTTCCAGCGATCAATGACGGTCAAGTTGCCGATGCTCTCAACTTTAAGTTGGTACCGCTCAGAGGTGAGATATTTCAATTGTTCATTGGCTAAATTGCCCATCTGCTTGAACATAATCTCCAGTGCAAAATCGCGTAGGTCGTTTCTGGGGATTGTGTCCTGTAACCTTTTCCAACGCTTCAATTCCTGCTCAGCCTCACTTATTTCAACACCGAGTGCCTCACGTTTTGCAAGTGCGTCCTTCAAGTCGTCGATTTTCTGTTGTTGTGCACCCACTTCCTGTTGCGCTGTTTGAAGTTGCTCTCCAATTTCTTCTATTTGGGCTTCAATTTTTCCCAATGCTTCTGGATCGAACGGCGTTTCTTCAAACCGGGTTCGCAATTCGGTAATGACTAATTCAAGTCCCAGTTTTTCACTTTCGTATACATCAATTTGGTCGGTGAGTTTCTGTATCTGCGCGTCGTCCCGGAACGCGCTGTCGTGTGCATCCGACGAGTCGAAACCAGCGTCGTGCAACTTATCAAAGTAATTATCACGTGCCGTTTCAAGTTTCTCAGCGGATGCTTTAAACTGGGTTTCGCCAATCTCATGAGCAGTCTGTTTTTGGGTAAGCAAATCTCGACTTTCCTGGAATTGCTGTTGGGCTTCGTCCCGCTCGTTCTGTTTTGCGTTGAGTCCCGATTCTAATTCATCGATAGCGACGTTAATTTCGGTTTCCGTCTCCAAGCCGCCAGTTTTCTCGCGAACGGTGTTCAGATAGGTTTCACCCTCATGTCTGTACGCCTCTATTTCGGCGTTTAGGGTTTCGTGGCGTTCTTTCAAACCTTTGAGATTCGTTTGGTCTGCCTTGATACTGGTGTCAAGCACTTGAAGTTGTGTTTTTGCGCTGTCACGTTCCCCCTCACATTTTTCAACTTCCCCAATCTTATCCTCAAATTGCTGTAGAGCCGCAGCGGGTGCAATACCGTGAAAACTCTCAGGCATGGATTCCCAAAAACGGGTCTCTGTCGCTGTAACATCGGCTTGCAAATCCGCAATAGTATTGTTTAAATCCTCCACCTGCGTTTCGATAGCGTTCACGTTATTCGTCTCGCGTTTGATGTCGTTCTCAGAGATTTCGAGTTGCTGTGATACTATCTCGTAAGCGTGCCATGCTTTCGTTTGTGCTTGCTCTGCCTCTCCGAGGGCTGCGATAGCAGTATCCACTGTACTAATTTGTTCAACTATCCAATCAAAGGAAATAATAACGTCCTGTTCAACTATCGGATCGAACGCAGCCTCAAGGTCTGGACGAATATCCTTCCACTGCCTATCAAGTGACTCCTTTTTGTCTTGGAGTGCCCTTGCTTCTATAACAAGTTCCTCAGTTCGGTTGACCGTATTACGTCTATCGTGTTCAGTCTGCATCTGCTTGGTTTTGAGAACTTGCATCTGTTCTTGCGCGACTTGTGCCTCGGCTTTCACATTCTCTAAGGCATCTTTAGCATCCTGTAGCCGTTCCTCACTTTCAGGTTTCACAACACCAGCGGACGGATGCTCTGTAGCCCCACATACCAAGCAAGGTTCTCCGGTGTGAAGGTGTTGCCGGAGTTGATTGATCGGGTTTGTCAACATCTCGGACCTTAGTGCCTCTTCACAACGTTCAACAGCCTTCGCAGCATGCCGACACACCTCCGTTTGTTCCCTCAATTCTGCTTCGATTTGCCCAAGTTCTGTATTCAGTGTTGATAAAGTGCCACTTAATTCGTCTAACCGCTCTAAGATATCTTCGCCATCCTCCGTCATCTCTTCATATCCCTGCACGACGGGGTATACCCGAGATGCCTGTTGTTTTCGATCAGTCCACTCCTCGGGGGTGCCAGTCGCCAAGAGTTTGTTCAATTGTGTGGTGGCTTCCTCCAACGTCGTCTCTGCTTCTGCTTTTTCCGAGAGACGTTTTTGCTGAGCGTTCGATAATTTCTTAATTTCCTGTTTCAATGATGACACATTTTTTTCAGCACTCGCTTTGTTCGCCAACCCTGCTTCCAACTGATCTTTTTGCGAATCGTGTTCCGCTTGAAGACCGGTCGCTCGCGTAAGACGTTGTTGTCGGTCAAGTGGGAGCGGATTCTCATTTAAAAAGGTTTGTGCTATTGTAATCTGTTTCTGCCATTCGGTGCGTTCCGTTTGTCTCTCTGTGAGCTGGTGTGAAACTTCATCAATCTGCTTATCCAAATCCGTTAACGCTGTCGTCCGTTTATGTGCTTCAGCGAACTGATTCGCTGCGCGTGCTACATCTAATTTGGCATTACGATAAAGTGGTATTTTCCGAGCGTGTTCCTGAGATGTGGTTTGATAGGCTTCCTCTTTTTCGTCATAAACAGTTTGATCGGTTTTCACCTGTGTCTCTGTCTCTGTTTTCTCCTCCGTTGCTGTATCAAGTGCTTTCTCTGCATTTTCGAGATCGGATTTTGCGGTATCATACGTCTGTTTTTCAGGACGAAGTCGGTCGGCACGATTCGCGTTTTCCAGTGTCGTTTGGAGCACATCAATTTCCAGTTGCTGATCAGTGAGTTGATCTTGACGATCTTTTGAAGATTGGAGTCTCTCAAAATCGGCTTTGCGTTCCTCTTCGCGCCGCTTTTCATCTTGAATGTGTTGACTTTGCGTCCGTAATGCCTCGGCTTCCGATTGCAACTTATCACATAAGGTCTGGGCTTCCGAAAGCTGCTCACGCGAGGCTTCCGGTATTTTGTTCAATTTGTCGAGCACATCTGCAGTCGCTACCTCAACCGCACCCACCTTATCATTTAACGCTTTTTTCAGTTCATCGTAGATACCGATTCCTGCAGTCGCCTCTAAAATCGTCCGTCTCTCCTCGTCGCTCGCTTTCAAGAACGCCGCGAACTCGCCTTGTGCCAACATCACCGACCGTCTGAAGGCATCGAAGTCAAGCCCTAAAATAGCCTCTACCTCTTCACTGACTGTTTTTTCGCTGGAACCCAGAGATTTGCCGCGTGTCGATAGTTTATCCGTGATTAACTTGTCATCATCCGCATAAAATAACGCGACCTTTGGAGAACCTTTCTGCTTAGCCGACCAAGTTCCGAGATATCGGATGCCGTTTGCTATGAAAATTACTTCAGCGAACCCCTCTTTTTCACCATGACTGATAAGGTGGTTCGGATTTTGGCTGCCTTGTCCGGTCAAGCGCGGGGTTTTCCCGTAGAGTGCGACGCAGATCGCGTCTAATAACGTCGTCTTCCCAGCACCTGTCGGACCGGTAATCGCCACCAGCGATGCATCACCTAACGGCGACTTTTCAAAATCGAGTTCAATTTCATCCCGAAAACTATTCAGATTTTTAAGTTTCAATTTACATATTTTCATTCCGCTTCCTCAACGAGTTGGACCAATTCACTGAACGTCAGTGCTAAACTGTCATCGGGGGGTTCACCATCAAAATTTGTTCTATGAAATTGTTCAAAGATTTCTACGGGGTGTTTCATATCCTCAACAGGGATTGTTGGTCCTTCTCGTACCTCTGGCAGTTCGACTTCAACGATCAGCACCTCACCACCGCGTTCGCTGAATGCTTGGCGAATTTCATCACTGATACCGACTCTCGGTGTGTCCAATGTCAACTTGACATGGATGTACTTATCATCCCAGGTCTGGGTTCTCGCTTCCCAAAGCACCGACTCCTCATCACCCGTGACAGTACATAATTCTTTGAAGATAGGAATCTCAATATCTTCATCTCGTATGAATCTACCCTCCTCAGACAGTTCCAGCAGATACACCGATTTGCGATAACCCATTTCGTTGAATCTCAGTGGGATCGGTGAACCTGAATATCGGATTGGATAATCAGTGCCCTTGATCGTCTGTGGTCTATGGAGATGTCCGAGGGCAACATAACTCACATCCTCTGGGAAATCGTTGGCGTGGATAGCCGATGCGCCGCCAATTTGGATATTGCGTTCGGAATCGGTTACCTGTCCGCCTTGAACAAAAAGATGTCCCATCAAAATTTTGGGAAGTTCTGTTGGCATAGCGGAAACACATTCGGCATAGAACGATTTGAGTCGTTCTCGGTACCGATCGTTCCTCTCTATCTCTGTCTCATAAGAGACGTGCGGCAGGTCGGTCTCGGTAAGGTAAGGGACACCTGCCACCATTACGAGCGGGTCATCAGGCGGAAAGGGTAACACACATCTGGAAGCCTCACTTGCCAGACCGACGACGTGAATTCTACCCATTTTCAGAAACTCGCGTGGTGCTTCGAGATGTCGCGCTGAATCGTGATTGCCAGCGGTAATCACCGCATAAGCATCAGTTTCATCAAAAAGGCGGTAGAGAAACCGATAATAGAGGTTCGTTGCTTCTGCTGATGGAAGGGAGGTATCAAAAATATCGCCGGAAACGAGGAGGAGATCGACCTTACGTTTCTGAATTATTTCAAGGAGCCAGTCCAAGAATTGCTCGTGTTCGTCGAGTCGGGAACGTTCGTGGAGTCGTTGTCCAATGTGCCAATCGGCGGTGTGTAGAATTCTCATATTTCTTCGTGCGTTTACCACCTATTGAAGATTGTTGATCGGATATAATATAACTATCATAGCAGATTCAAAATATCTTCTCAAGCAAATTAACCATTGCACAAAAAATACGAGGCATGATAGA
>JAGWBV010000016.1:0-357 GCA_021295715.1 Candidatus Poribacteria bacterium
TCAGACAACGCGGCATTTGATGTTGAAGCCAAAAACAAGTTAGCGACAACTTGGGGTTCAATCAAGCAGGTTCGCTAATTTCAGATACGCCGATGTCGGGATACAACAAATAAGTTGTTTCGATATCTTCTACAGGACTTTCCGATTCGCCGTTTGAGGCAGAATTGGGAAGTCCTTTTTTATGCGCTATCGGATATGACGATAGAGTTCGGCAAGCCGCTCTGGTGAGATTTTCAGGAAATATAGGAGCGTTATCAGATAGTTGTTTAATGTCGTTCGAACGATACCTCTTGTTTCCCAGCGTCGCGCGGAGATATGGATACATGGGGCAACAAGGGTTGTTTTGCCGAGTTTCCG